>NZ_JBEXSD010000015.1:0-93626 GCF_040613495.1 Nocardioides sp. NPDC006273
GGGTCGGCCAGAACTCGGCCATCTTCTGGTAGGTCCGCCGTCCCATGACGTACGCCGAGGTCTGCGCACCGACGTCGGGGGAGCCCACAACTACATTCTCGGCCCGCCATTTCTACCGATTCGGCGGGCGCGGGTTTCAGGCCTGGCAGAGGCAGAACGGGTGGCCGGCGGGGTCGAGGAAGACACGGAAGGTCTTGCCGGGCTGGACCTCGTGCTTGGTGGCGCCCAACTCCAAGACCGCCTTCTCGCCGACATCGAGGTCATCGACATCGAAGTCGAGATGTGTCTGCTGGGGCACGTCTTGTCCGGGCCACTCGGGGGCCCGGTAGTTCTCGACGGCCTGGAAGGCGATGGCGCCGCCATCTCCGTGGGCCTCGGTCCACTCCGGGTCGTTGACCTTCACCTCCCAGCCGAGGAGGTCGGCGTAGAAGGTGGCCAGGGCCACCGGGTCGGGACAGTCGATGCAGAGGTTCGGGTTGCGTGCGATAGCCATGACTCTCACGTTAGGAGCGGTTCCGGACGTTCGGCTTCCGCCTGCCGCGAACCCGTCTCAGAAATATACAGTCAGGGTTGACTGTTTGTTTCTGGCGCGGAAGAGTGCCTGCCTGTGAGCCAGGCCACCCGCGTACCTCAGGACAAACCGCCTCGGGCTCCGCTTCGGCAGGAGGAGCGCACCCGCGCGATGCGGGCGCGGCTTCTGGATGCCACCGTCCAGCTGCTGGCCGAGCGGGGCTTCGCGGGCACCTCGACAACGCTCGTCTCCCAGCGGGCGGGGGTCTCTCGTGGCGCCCAGCTGCACCACTTTCCTGCTAAGAACGACCTGGTCGTGGCGGCTGTCGAGCACATCACCGAGGCCCGGGGTGAGGCGCTGAAGGAGGCGGCTAGAGCGCTTCCTGACGGCGGCCGACGCACGCGGCACGTGCTCGCCATGCTCGCCGAGCAGGTCACCTCGCCGGTCTTCACCGCGGCCCTCGAGCTGTGGGTCGCGGCGCGCACCGACGAGCAGCTCGCCGCCGCCGTCGGACCGCTCGAGCAGCGTATCGGCCGCGAGCTGCACCGAGCCGCGATCGAGCTGCTCGGCGTGGACGAGAAGAAGCCAGGCGTGCGCGAGCTCGTGCAGGCCACGCTCGATCTGGTCCGGGGCCTCGGGCTGGCTGACACGATCAACGATGACGCTTCCCGACGCGAGCGGATCCTCGACCACTGGGCCGAGGTCCTGGAAAGAGAGCTGCAATGAGCCTGCTGGATTCACTTCTCGAGGACCTCTCCATGGAGGGGTTCGAGCTGCGCCAGGTGGTCGCGGGCCTGAGCGAGGCGGGCTGGCGCGAGCCGACGCCGGCCGAGGGCTGGGATGTCGCCGCCCAGATCGCCCACCTGGCCTGGACCGACGAGGCCGCGCTCGCCGCGACCGAATGGGTGGCCGGTGACAGCACGGCCTGGGACGAGCTGGTCACCGAGGCGCTCAAGGACCCCGAGGGCTACGTCGACGAGGCCGCGCTGGCGATGGCCATGATGCCGGCGACCGAGCTGCTGCAGCACTGGGACGGCGTACGCGGCGAGCTCGCCGGCGCGCTCGCGAACGTCCCTGAGGGGAAGAAGCTGCCCTGGTTCGGGCCGCCGATGTCGCCGGCCTCGATGGCGACCGCGCGCTTCATGGAGACCTGGGCCCACGGCCTGGACGTGCGCGAGGCGCTCGGGCTGGCCTACGAGCCCAGCGACCGCATCAAGCACGTGTGCCACCTCGGCACCCGCACCCGCGACTTCTCCTACGGCGTCCACGGCCTGACCCCGCCGAGCGACCCCTTCCGGGTCTCGCTCACCGCGCCGTCCGGCGAGGTCTGGGAGTGGGGGCCTGAGGATGCGGCGCAGAGCGTCCGCGGGCCGGCGTACGACTTCGCTCGGCTCGTCACCCAGCGCATCCACCGCGACGACACCGCGCTGGAGACCACCGGTGACGACGCCGAGAAGTGGCTGAGCATCGCCCAGGCGTTCGCCGGACCTGCAGGCGGCGGGAGGCCCAAGCAGTGATCACCATCGGCAACTGCTCCGGTTTCTACGGGGACCGGTTCTCGGCGATGCGCGACATGCTCGAGGGCGGTCGGCTCGATGTGCTCACCGGCGACTACCTCGCCGAGCTCACCATGCTCATCCTCGGCAAGGACACCATCAAGGACCCGACCACGGGCTACGCCAAGACCTTTCTCCGTCAGATCGCGGACTGCCTCGACCTCGCTCTTCAGCGTGAGGTCAAGATCGTCTCCAACGCCGGGGGCCTCAACCCCGCCGGCCTGGCCAAGGCGATCGAGGCGCTCGGGACCAAGGCCAAGGTCGCCTATGTCGACGGCGACGATCTTCGCGGTCGGCTCGACTCTCATCCCGACGCCCTGACCGCCAACGCCTATCTCGGTGCCTTCGGGATCGCGCACGCCCTCGAGGCCGGCGCCGACATCGTCGTGACCGGCCGGGTGACCGACGCGAGCGTCGTCGTCGGGCCGGCGATCGCGCACCACGGCTGGAAGCGCGACTCCTACGACGAACTCGCCGGTGCGGTCGTGGCCGGCCACGTGATCGAGTGCGGCACCCAGGCCACCGGCGGCAACTTCTCCGGGTTCCTGACCATGTCGCCGCAGGCCAGAGCGCGCCCGTTGGGGTTCCCGGTCGCCGAGATCGCCGCCGACGGCTCCTCGGTCATCACCAAGCAGGACGAGACCGGCGGCACGGTCACGGTCGACACGGTCACCGCACAGCTGCTCTACGAGATCCAGGGTCCGCTCTACCTCGGTCCCGACGTCACCACCGACCTGACCTCGATCCGGCTCGCGGAAGTGGGGATCGACCGGGTCGCGATCTCGGGTGTGACGGGCACCCCGCCGCCGGCCACGCTCAAGGTCGCCGTCAACTCGCTGGGTGGCTACCGCAACTCCGCCGAGTTCGTGCTCACCGGCCCCGACATCGACGCCAAGGCCGCCTGGCTGCGCGACCAGCTCGACGCCGAGCTCCCGATCGGCCCGGACTACACCTGGTCGACCTACCGCATCCCCGCCCCCGACTCGCCGACCGAGGAGGGTGCCGCCTGCATCCTGCGGCTCAACGCCCGGGCGGCGGATGCCGACGCCGTCGGCCGTGCGTTGACGGCGCCGGCCATCGAGCTGGCGCTCGCCTCCTATCCGGGCTTCCACGTCACCGCGCCCCCGGGACGGCCGTCTCCGTTCGGGGTCTACAAGGCTGCGTACGTCCGGCGCGACCGCGCCACGGAGACCGTCCACCTCCCGGACGGGTCGACCTACGAGGTCCCGTCCCCTCTCGCCTATGCCGAGAAGTCGCCCGCGTCGGCCGAGAAGTCACGTACGTCGGCCGACACGTCACCAGACGTGACGTCTCGAACGACGGGGGTGACGCCTCGGCTGTCGGGGGTGTCTCGGCGGCCGTTGGGGGAGGTCGTCTATGCGCGGTCCGGGGACAAGGGTGGGGATGCGAATCTTGGGCTCTGGGTTCCGCAGGGGCGGCCGGAGGCGGCCGTCGAGTGGCTGCTGGAGACCGTCACAACGGCGTGGGTGCGGGCGCTGCTGCCGGAGGCCGAGGGCCTCGCCATCGACATCACGCCGCTGCCGCACCTGCGCGGGGTGAACATCGTCATCCGCGACCTGCTCGGGGATGGCGTGGCCGCCTCGACGCGGTTCGACCCGCAGGCGAAAGGCTTGGGCGAGTGGGCCCGGAGCCGATTCGTCGACATTCCGGAGGAGTTCCTGTGAGCGACGACCTTTTCCAGCTCGGCGCCGAGTTCGTCCGCCGCGAGGTCTTCCCTGACCTGCAGGTATGGGAGGACAACCAGGAGATCCCGCGAGAGGTCCACAAGGCCGCCGCGAAGCAGGGCCTGCTCGGGATCGGGTTCCCGGAGGCCGTCGGCGGCGAGGGCGGCGGGCTGGCCGACACCGTCGCGGTGACCGAGGGGATGATGTCCGAGGGCGCCTCCTCCGGCCTCCTCGCGGGCCTCTTCACGCACGGCATCGCGCTGCCGCACATCGCCCACCACGGCTCGCCTCACCTCATCGACACCTACGTGAGGCCGACCCTGGCCGGCGAGAAGATCGGCAGCCTCGCCATCACCGAGCCAGACGGCGGCTCCGACGTCTCCCACCTGCGTACAACGGCGGTCCGCGACGGCGACGAGTTCGTCGTCAACGGTGCCAAGACGTTCATCACCAGCGGCTGCCGTGCCGACTTCGTCACCACCGCGGTCCGCACCGGCGGGGCGGGCGCGGGCGGCATCAGCCTGCTCGTGATCGACAAAAGGGTCTCGACAGGCTCGACCACCGGTGGGTTCACGGTCACGCGCAAGCTCGCCAAGATGGGCTGGCACTGCTCCGACACCGCGGAGCTCGCCTTCGAGGACGTACGCGTCCCCGCGGCCAACCTCGTCGGCGACGAGAACGCCGGATTCGTCTACATCGCCGAGGCGTTCGTGACCGAGCGAATCGCGCTGGCCGTGCAGGGCTACGGCACCGCCGCCCGCTGCCTGGCGCTCACCGCCGACTACTGCCGCCAGCGCCAGACCTTCGGTGAGCCGCTGATCAAGCGCCAGGTCGTACGCCACAAGCTGGTCGAGATGCACCGGCAGGTCGAGGTGGCCAAGGCCTACACCCACGCCGTGGTCGCGCGCTACGACCGCGAGGGGTCGACCCAGGCCACGATCGCCGAGGCGGCGCTGGCCAAGCAGACCGCGGTCGAGGCCTGCACCTGGGTCGTCGACCAAGCCGTCCAGCTTCACGGCGGGGCGGGATACATGCACGGGACCGAGGTCGAGCGGCACTACCGCGACGCCCGGATCCTGCCTATCGGAGGAGGAGCCACCGAAGTGATGACGGACCTGGCCGCCAAGCTGTTGGGGTACACACGATGAGCACTTCTGCTGATGTTTCTTCTGAGGGTGGTCTCAACGAGCTCGACCACCGGGAGCCGGTCGACCACCGGAGCCGGCGAAGCGCCATGCTCGAGAAGATCGAGGCGCTCGACGGCGAGCTCGCCAAGGCCGCCGCCGGCGGAGGGGAGAAGTACGTCGCCCGCCACAAGGCCCGCGGCAAGCTCCTCGCCCGCGAGCGGATCGAGCTCCTGCTGGACGAGGGCAGCCCGTTCCTGGAGACCCAGCCGCTGATCGGCTGGGGCAGCGACTTCCCGGTCGGCGGCTCGATCATCACCGGCGTCGGGGTGGTCGAGGGCGTGGAGTGCATGATCGTCGCCAACGACCCGACGGTGAAGGGTGGGGCGCTCAACCCCTACTCCCTCAAGCGCTCCTTCCGGGCGGCCGAGATCGCCGAGAAGAACGGTCTTCCCACGATCAACCTGACCGAGTCCGGCGGCGCCGACCTGCCCACCCAGAAGGACATCTTCATCCCGGGCGGCAAGGGCTTCCGCGACCTCACCCGCGCCTCGGCCCGCAAGCAGCCGACCATCTCGGTGGTCTTCGGCAACTCCACGGCCGGTGGTGCGTACGTCCCCGGCATGAGCGACTACGTGATCATGGTCAAGGAGGGCGCGAAGGTCTTCCTGGCCGGCCCGCCGCTGGTCAAGATGGCCACCGGCGAGGACACCGACGACGAGTCGCTGGGCGGCGCCGAGATGCACTCGCGCATCTCCGGCTCCTCCGACTTCCTCGCGGTCGACGAGCACGACGCCATCCGCCAGGCGCGGCGGGTCGTGGCCAGGCTCAACTGGCGCAAGCACGGTCCCGAGCCGAAGGCGAGCTATGAGCCCGAGCTCGACCCCGACGGCCTGCTCGATCTGATCCCGACCGACCTCAAGGAGCCCTTCGACCCGCGTGAGGCGATCCTGCGGATCGTCGACGGGCCTGGCCCCGACAACGACCAGTCCTTCGACGAGTTCAAGCCTCTCTACGGGCCGTCGCTCTGCGTCGGCTGGGCCCGGCTGCACGGCTACGAGATCGGCATCCTCGCCAACGCGCGCGGCGTACTGATGAGCGAGGAGGCCCAGAAGGCGGCGCAGTTCATCCAGCTCGCCAACCAGAAGGACACCCCGCTGCTGTTCCTGCACAACACCACCGGCTACATGGTCGGCACGGAGTACGAGCAGGGCGGCATCATCAAGCACGGCGCGATGATGATCAACGCGGTCTCCAACTCCACCGTGCCGCACCTGACCGTGATCATGGGCGCCTCCTACGGCGCCGGCAACTACGGCATGAACGGCCGCGCGTACGACCCCCGCTTCCTGTTCACCTGGCCCTCGGCCAAGTCCGCGGTGATGGGGCCGGCCCAGCTCGCCGGCGTGATGGAGATCGTCGCCCGCGAGTCCGCGGAGAAGAAGGGCGAGATCTTCGACGCCGAGGGGTTCAAGGGCGTCAAGGAGATGGTCGAGTCGATGGTGGAGGAGCAGTCGCTGCCGATGTTCCTGAGCGGGCTCGGCTACGACGACGGGGTCATCGACCCGCGCGACACCCGCACCGTTCTCGGTCTCTGCCTCTCTGCCATCGCGACCAAGGAGATCGAGGGGGCGATGAACTTTGGCGTCTTCCGCATGTGAGCCGGCCCGTCGCCGTGTGCTGTCAAAGGTGCGCCAGGACGCACTTCTGGCAGCACACCACCTCATCCTTGGAGACTTTCCGTGATTCAGAGACTGCTTGTTGCCAACCGCGCGGAGATCGCGTCGCGCGTCTTCCGCACCGCCCGCAAGCTCGGGATCGAGACCGTCGCGGTCCACTCCGACGCTGACGCGGACCTGCCGTTCGTGGCGGAGGCGGACCATGCCGTACGCCTCCCCGGCAACGCCCCCGCCGAGACCTACCTCCGCAGCGACCTCGTCATCGAGGCCGCCAAGGTGGCCGGTGCCGACGCGATCCACCCGGGCTACGGGTTCCTCTCGGAGAACGCCGACTTCGCTCGCGCGGTCGAGGCTGCCGGTCTCGTCTGGATCGGACCCGCGCCCGAATCGATCGAGCAGATGGGCGCCAAGATCGAGGCCAAGAAGATCATGGCCGCCGCCGGGGTCCCGGTGTTGGAGGCGCCGGCTTCGCCGGTCGAATCCGACCTGCCGTTGCTGGTCAAGGCCTCCGCAGGTGGGGGTGGCCGCGGCATGCGGATCGTCCGCTCACTCGACGCTCTCGGCGCCGAGATCGCCAAAGCCGAGGCCGAAGCCGCGTCCGCCTTCGGGGACGGGACCGTCTTCGTCGAGCCGTACGTCGAGGCCGGCCGCCACGTCGAGGTCCAGGTCGTCGGCGACGGTGCGGGGAACGTCGCCGTCTTCGGCGAGCGCGACTGCTCGGTGCAGCGTCGCCACCAGAAGGTGGTCGAGGAGTCTCCGGCTCCGCTGCTGCCCGATGCGGTCCGGTCGGCGCTCCACGAGGCCGCCCGGAACGCTGCCGCGGCGATCGACTACCGCGGGGCGGGGACCGTCGAGTTCCTCTACGACGCGGCCTCGGAGCGCTTCTGGTTCCTGGAGATGAACACGCGGCTTCAGGTGGAGCACCCGGTGACCGAGCTGGTTCACGGGGTGGATCTGGTGGAACTGCAGATCGCGGTGGCGGAAGGTGTTGGTTTCACTGTGCCGAATTCATCGGGGCCTCCGCCTAGCGGCTCCGGCGGCTCAACCAACGGGTGGGCGATCGAGGTGCGGCTGTATGCCGAGGATCCAGCTGCGGACTATCAGCCGCAGTCGGGCGTCTTGACGAAGTTGGCGTTTTCTGGCGACGCCCGGATCGACGCGGGGTACACGTCGGGCTCGAAGGTGAGCACGTTCTACGACGCGATGCTGGCCAAGGTGATCGTGCACGCGCCGACGCGAGACGCGGCGATCCGGCGGCTGGTCGGGGTGCTGCGTACGGCGAAGGTCCATGGACTGCGCACCAACAGGGAGCAGCTGGTCGAGATCCTCCAGTCGGAGGAGTTCGTCAGCGGCCAGGTCACCACCTCCCTACTGGACGAACGAAAATTCGTTCGCCCAGGAAAGGGGGACCTTGGCGCAGCGGTGGCCGCGGCGGTCGCACTGGCCGAACGCACCCGTCGGCCCGGGGTCCCGGTCGCGTGGCGCAACGTCACCAACCAGCCGCAGCGGACGGTCTTCGAGAATGACTCCGAAGACGGCCTCATCGTCGAGTGGTACGGCACCCGCGATGGCTACCAGGTCGATGGATTCTCTGTCCTCGACGCGCGTCCGGACCGCGTCGTTCTCGAACGTCTCGGACTGCGGACGGCGTACGAGATCGCTATCGACGGGGATCGGATCGAGGTCGACTCACCGAACGGGCACACCGCGCTGGTCAAGCGCCCGAGGTTCATCGACCCGGCCACGCAGACCCAGCCCGGAAGTCTGCTGGCGCCGATGCCGGGGTCGGTCGTCAGCGTGCTCGCCGAGACCGGCAGCAGTGTCACCGAGGGCCAGCCGCTGCTGGTGCTGGAGGCGATGAAGATGCAGCACACGGTGACCGCACCGACCGGTGGCGTACTCACCCAGATCAACGTCAAAGCAGGAACCCAGGTCGCCGCCGGCGACACGCTAGCTGTGGTCGAGCCTGTCGAGACCACGGAAGAGGAGACATCATGACCGCAACCGCGTTCACTGAGCCCGAGGAGCGGACCGCGCTACGCGAGGCGGTGGCGAAGCTGGCCGGGAAGTACGGTCACGACTTCGTCGCCAAGCAGGCCCGTGAGGGCGGCAAGATGACCGAGATGTGGCTCGAGATGGGCCGCAACGGGTTCCTCGGCGTCAACATCGCCGAGGAGTACGGCGGCGGTGGCGGTGGCATGGGCGACCTGGCCGCGGTCCTCGAGGAGGCCGGGACCGCCGGTGCTCCGCTGCTGATGATGGTCGTCAGCCCGGCGATCTGCGGCAGCATCATCGGCCGCTGCGGCACCGACGAGCAGAAGAAGCGCTGGCTTCCTGCCATCGCGGACGGGAGCCTGCTGATGGCCTTCGGGATCACCGAGGCCGACGCCGGCTCCAACTCCCACAAGATCACCACCACCGCCAAGCGTGACGGCGACAGCTGGGTGCTCAATGGCCAGAAGACCTTCATCTCCGGTGTCGACGAGGCCGACTCAGTCCTCATCGTCGCCCGCACAGAAGACGCTAAGACGGGCAAGCTCAAGCCGGCCCTCTTCGTGGTCCCGACCGACTCCGAGGGATTCACCAAGCAGGTCATCCCGATGGCCTGGGAGGCGCCGGAGAAGCAGTTCACCCTCTTCATCGACGACGTACGTCTCCCCGCCGACGCCCTCGTCGGTGACGAGGACGGCGGCATCTGGCAGCTCTTCGCCGGTCTCAACCCAGAGCGGATCATGGGCGCCGCCCTCTCCTGCGGGATGGCGCGCTACGCGCTGGCCAAGGCCGTCGATTACGCCGGGTCCCGGTCGGTCTGGAAGGACGCCCCGATCGGCTCCCACCAGGGCATCGCGCACCCGCTCGCGAAGGTCAAGATCGAGCTGGAGCAGGCCCGCCTGCTGTGGCAGAAAGCCGCCGCGCTCTACGACGCCGGCGACGACGCGGGGGCCGGGGAGTACGCCAACATGGCCAAGTACGCCGCCGGCGAGGTCGCCTGCAACGCCACCGACGCCGCGGTCCACACCCACGGCGGCAACGGCCTGACGGTGGAGTACGGCCTGGCCAACCAGCTCGTCGCCGCCCGCCTCGGCCGGATCGCCCCGGTCAGCCGGGAGATGATCCTCAACTACATCGCGATGCACACTCTGGGACTCCCGAAGTCCTACTGATCACGGCGAAATGGTTCAGGGCCGGTCGCGTGAGCGACCGGCCCTGATGCGTACGTCTGTCTCTACTTCTTCGGCTCGACGACCACGATCGTGGTGAGGATCTTGTCGGCGAAGGTCTGCCGCTTGTCGTCCCACAGCGGCCACAGGTAGCCGATGTAGCAGGCCATGCTGTCGAGAATGTGCACGAACTGACGGCCGATCGAGAACCAGGTGCCGAGGACCTGGCCGTCGGCTTCCTTGACGACCTTGATGCCGAGGACGCCCTTGCCGATCGTGTAGCCGGTCTTGCCCTGCTTCAGGCCGTAGTTCCAGAACAGGAAGGCAAGGGACACGAGGAAGCCGATGAACATGAGGATCCCGCCGACGGCCATGAGCGCCCCGTTGGGCTCGCCGGCCGACGTGTACAGGCCGGTGTTCGGGTCGTACTCCGAGACACCGCCCGCAGCGGCCCCGCCGATGAGCAGGCCGTAGCCGACATAGAACGGGATCATGGCGACCGTGCCGATGAGACCGTCGATGATGAAGGCACCCACGCGTGCACCCCAAGAGGCGTACGGCGGGGTCGGGGCGCCATAGCCGTAGCCGCCCGGGGCGGCGCCGTAGCCGGTGGGAGCACCAGGAGCGGCGCCGTAGCCCGGCGCGGGAGGAGGCGGCGGAGCGCTGGGCTGACCGTAGGGCGGTGCCGGCGGCGGCACCGGCGGTGTGGGCTGGCCGGAGGGGTCCTGGGGTGAGCCAGGGGGCGGGCCGTAGTTTGACATGGGCCGAGTATGGCCACAACGGGACGCAAATGTCAGCGCACACGCCTGAACCCGATCACCCCTGAGAACGCGGCTCCACGACGACCAGGGTGCCGACGAGCTTGTCGGCGAAGGTCTGGCGCTTGTCGTCCCACAGCGGCCACAGGTAGCCGATCATGCAGAACCCGTCGAGGATGTGGAGCACCTGCCGGAGCGCCGCGAGCGGCGCGCTGATCGTGGCCTGCCCATTCGTGGCCTGCCCATCCGTGGCGGGAGGGGTCTTGCGGACCAGCTTGATCCCGACGACGCCCTTGCCGATGGTGTAGCCGGTGCGCCCCTGCTTGAGGACGTGGTTCCAGACGGCGAAGCCGATGAACCCGACCCAGCCGACCACGGTGACCAGGAGCCCGAAGGCGGTGATGAAGATGCCGGACTCCTGCGACAACCCGCCTCCCACGCCGGCGACCAGGTAGAACGGCAACAGCAGCGCGATGTCGATCAGCGCACCGGCGACCCGCCGGCCCCAGCTCGCCAGCGGCGGGCCGGAGGGGACGTACGACTGCTGCGCCCAGGGCGGGGCCTGGGGCTGCTCGCTCGGTCCACGAGGGGGGTCCTGCGGTGCGCCTGGCGGCGGCCCGGACGGCGGGCCCGGGGGTGGACCGGGTGGCGGGCCGAAGTTGGACATCTGTTGGCTCATCTCCTCGAAGGCGCAGACCTGCTGACTGACCGAAGTGCAATCTATCGGGTCATGCAGGGGTTAGCCTGACCATGTGGCTGGGGTGGCGGGGAAGATGGATCGGGCTCAGCGCCGGTTCACGCCGGTCGCGTTTCCCCTGGCCGTCATCTACAAGTTCTACGAGGACCAGGGCAACAACCTCGCCGCCATCATCACCTACTTCGCCTTCATCTCGGTCTTCCCGATCCTGCTGCTCGCCTCCTCGATCCTCGGCTTCGTGCTGGAGGGCAACCCGGCTCTGCAGGAGGCGGTGCTCGACACGGCGCTGGCGCAGTTCCCGATCATCGGCGACCAGCTCGGGCGCAAGGAGCTGACCGGCTCGACCGGCGCGATCATCATCGGTGGTGTGGCTGCCCTCTACGGCGCGCTCGGTCTGGGTCTGTCGCTCCAGAACGCCGTCAACACCGCGTGGTCGGTGCCGCGCAACAGCCGCCCCAACCCGATCTTCCTGCGGGTACGCGCGCTGCTCATGCTCGCCGCCGGCGGTCTCGCCATCCTTTCGGTCAGTGCGTTGTCACTGGTGCTGAGCCGCACCGACTTCCTCGGTTTCAAGGCGGTCGACATCGGCTATTGGCTGGTCATCCTCGGCACCGTCGTGATCGTCACCGGGATGCTGTGCGTCGTCTTCAGGATGGCCACGACCCGAGACCACTCCCTCGCGCACGCCCTGCCGGGTGCGTTCACGTTCGCGCTGCTGTGGCAGGTGCTGCAGTACTTCGGCGCGGAGTTCGTCACGAACGTGCTCGCCCCGACCAGCGGCATGAACCAGACCTTCGCGCTGGTCCTCGGCCTGGTCGCGTTCCTCTACATCGCCGCGCTGATGGTGGTGATCTCGATCGAGGTCAACGTCGTCTACGCCCGTCACCTGTGGCCGCGCGCGCTGCTCACCCTCTTCACCGACGACGTCGAGCTGACCGAGGCCGACCGGCGCGCCTACGCGAGCTATGCCCTCATGCAGCGCCACAAGGGCTTCGAGACGGTCGCGGTCACCTTCGACGGCCCCGACGGCAACACCCACGAGATCGTCATGGACCCGTCCTGGCTCCGCAAGACGGCGCGGCGGATCCGTCGCCATGACGAGTTCAGCCAACCGCTCCCGCCGACCAAGCCGCCACCCCCGTTTCCGCCAGGCACCCTGCGTTCGGTGCCGAAGCCCGACGAGGATGGGCCGGACGAGCAGAACGAGCTCGCGGGCCCTTAACGCTCCCGCAGCGGCACGAAGCGATACCAGCCATGACCGCTGATTCGCACCTCGCCTGTCGCGGACCGCTCCACCAGCGTCATCAGCCCGGCGACCGGGATCACCATCCGACCGGGCGCAGCGAGCTGGTCCACCAGCTCGGGCGGCAGCACCTCGGCCTCGGCGGAGACGAGGATGCGATCGTACGCAGCGTTCTCAGGCCACCCGAGGACGCCGGGTCTCACCCGCTTGATGCGGGCCCACGGCTGGTCGGTCGCGGCCAGGTTTCGGCGGCCGAACCGGACCAGGGCCGGCTCCAGCTCGACACCGATGACGCTCCCTTCGGGACCGGTCAGGTGGGCGAGCAGCGCGGTGGACCAGCCCGAGCCCGAGCCGACGTCGAGCACCGCGTCGCCCGGCGCGACCTCGAGGAGACGGAGCATGTCGGCCACCGTCCGTGGCTGCGAGTTGGTCTGTCCGTGGCCGATGGGAAGCGGCTGGTCGAAGCCCGCGTTGCCACGCATCTCGCGAGGGAGGAAGCCTTCTCGCGGGATGGCGGCGAATGCATCCAGGACCGGGTCCACACGACCAGTTAAGCACCGTATGGTCTCCCCATGACTGAGTCGCCTGAAACCCCCGCTGAGCTCGTCCACCTCGACGTCGCCGATGGAGTCGCCACCATCACCCTCGACTCGCCGGCCAACCGGAACGCGCTCTCTCGCCAGCTGGTCACGGAGCTGTTCGAGGCCCTGCGCGCGGCCGACAAGGACTCCTCGGTCAAGGCGGTCGTGCTTCAGGCCACGGGCACCGTCTTCTGCTCCGGCGCCGACCTCTCCGAGGCCGCGACGGTGCCGATGGAGGAGGGCACCCGCGGGATCGTACGTCTCCAGCGCACCATCGTCGCCCTGACCAAGCCCGTCGTGGCCAAGGTCCAGGGACCGGTGCGCGCGGGTGGTCTCGGGCTCGTGGCCGCCGCCGACATCGCGATCGCCGCCGACACCGTCTCTTTCGCGCTCACCGAGGTCCGCCTGGGTCTGGCGCCCGCCGCGATCTCCCTTTCGATCCTGCCCCGGATCGACTCCCGCGCGGCCTCCCGCTACTTCCTCACCGGCGACAAGTTCGACGCCGCCGAGGCCGCCCGCATCGGCATCCTGACCGCCGCCGTCCCCGCCGCCTCGCTCGACGACGAGGTCGCCGCCATCACTTCGTCGCTGCTCGAGGGCTCCCCGCAGGGTCTGCGCGAGACCAAGCGCCTCATGGTCCGTGGCCTGGTCGAGCACATCGACGCCGGCGGCGAGGAGATGGCCGCTCTCTCCGCCCGCCTCTTCGGCTCCGACGAGGCCCGTGAGGCGATGACCGCCTTCCTGACCCGCAAGAAGTAACCGCCAGTCGCGCTGTCCCCCGCGCGGGGGAGCGGGTTCCCCCGGCTGCGGGATCCCTCCGGCGTACGCCGCCGCGACGCTGGACACATGGCCGAACTCGACACCCGAACGACCCTCGCCCCACCACCTCCGCCGCATGGTCAGCGCGTCTTGGCCCACGTCATCGCGATGTTGACACTGCCGTCCGGCCTGTGGCGGGTCGCCTTCGTGATCGGGTTGCCGGTCACCGCTGCTGGCGGCCTCGCGATGCTGACGACCATGGAGCGGATCCAGCTCGTGGGGCTCTCGCTCTTCGTGGAGGTGTTGGCGCTGCTGGCGCTGGGACTGGTGCAGCGTTGGGGCGAGGTCGTGCCCGGCTGGGTGCCCGTCCTGAGAGGCCGGGCGGTGCCCCGGTTGGTGGCCACCGTCCCGGCGATGCTCGGCGCGCTCGCCCTCACCTACATGTGGAGCCTCGCCGCGGTGAGGTTCGTCGACCAGGTCGGCGACGGATCCCTCGACTGGATGTGGCCGGAGACCTGGCAGAAGGCGCTCCTGGTCGTCTGCTATCTTCCGCTGCTCGCCTGGGGGCCGCTGCTCGCGGTGCTGACCGTCGGCTACCACCGGCGTCGCGGACGTCAGCACGCCCCGATCACTAGATGACCCGCGTGTGCCGCTGATCCCCTCGTCGGGGGTAGAGTTGTCTCCTTGCCGTGCGCCATGGGGGGCGCACGGCGGGTGTGGATCTTTTTGACGGGGGAACATCCAGTTGAACGACAAGCTGGCTGAGCGCGAGATCGCTCAGGAGCAGAGCTTCGTAGATCGCGTCTACCTCCAGCTGACGGAGTCGGCGCGCGCTGCGCAGGAGCTGGCCAAGGAGGGCCGCGACCGCGGCCGTCTGGGGCACGAAGGCGGGTTGGTCGAGCGCGACGCGTTCGCCTACCAGGCGGCGCGACGCATCGCGCAGCTCGATGCTGCTCACGAGGGCTTGGTCTTCGGCCGCCTCGACATCGACCCCGAGATCGACTCGGCGCCGCGTTACGTCGGCCGCATCGGTCTGCGCGACGCCGACCGCGACTCGTTGCTGATCGACTGGCGGGCCCCGGCCGCCGCCGTCTTCTACCAGGCCACCGCGGTCGAACCGCGGTCGGTGATCAGGCGACGGGTGCTTCGGTCCGAGGGCCAGAACGTCGTCGGTGTCGAGGACGAGCTGCTCGACGCGGACGCTCTCGAACGCTCCGGCGCCGACCTGCCGATCGTCGGCGAGGGCGCGCTCATGGCTCAGCTCAGCCGGGCCCGCGACCGCACGATGCACTCCATCGTCGCGACCATCCAGGCCGAGCAGGACAAGGCCATCCGCGCACCGGGCAAGGGCGTGACCACGATCTCCGGTGGTCCGGGCGTGGGCAAGACCGTCGTGGCTCTTCACCGGGCCGCCTACCTGCTCTACACCGAGCGCCGCCGTTACGAGTCCGGCGGCGTGCTCATCATCGGCCCGAGCGGCGTGTTCATGCGCTACATCGAGCGCGTGCTGCCATCTCTCGGCGAGACCGCCGTGGCGCTGCGTTCGCTGGGCGAGGTCGTCGACGGCGTACGCGCGACCTGGCACAACGACCCTGCGGTCGCTGACGTCAAGGGGTCCTCGCGGATGGCCGAGGTGCTGAGGCGCGCCGCGCGTCAGCAGGCGCCGGGATCGCCTCGCGAGTTCAAGGTCTTCTACCGCGACGACTCGCTGCGCCTGGACGGGAAGCGCCTCGGTGAGCTGCGCCGTCAGCTGATGAGCCAGGGCCGGCGCAACCAGCAGCTGCGCCGCGTACCTCAGCTGCTCCTCGACCTCCTCTGGCGTCAGGTACGCGGCGACCGCGGTCGCGAGCGTGGTCGCGAGGCCTTCAACGACGAGATGCTCGACCACCCCGCCTTCCTCGAGTTCGCCGCCGCCTGGTGGCCGGCGCTGGAGGCGCGCGAGGTGCTTGGCTGGCTGCGCGAGCCCGAGTTCCTCTCCCGCGTCTCCGAGGGGATCTTGACGTACGACGAGCAGCAGCTGCTCCTGAAATCGTGGGCCGGACGTGGGCTGACCGACGCGGAGCTGGCCATCGAGGACATCCCGCTGCTCGACGAGCTCCGCTACGCCCTCGGCGATGTGCCCGAGCAGGTCGCCGACGAGCGTGACGCCGACCAGGGCGGCATCGACATCGCCGAGCTGATGACCGCCTCCGACCGTGAGTTCGCCTCCGGCCGCGGCTGGCGTCCGCCGACCTACCGCATCGACGACGACCCGTTCGCCCACATCCTCATCGACGAGGCCCAGGACCTCACCCCGATGCAGTGGCGGATGGTCGGTCGCCGGGGGCGTACGGCCTCCTGGACCATCGTCGGCGACCCCGCCCAGTCCTCGTGGCCGGTCCCTGCCGAGTCCGAGGCGGAGCGGGCCAAGGCGCTGGAGGGCAAGCCCGTCCACGCGTTCCACCTGTCGACGAACTACCGCAACTCGGCCGAGATCTACGACTTCGCAGCCGCCTACGCCGAGCGGGTCGGCCTCGACGCCGACCTGCCGACCGCGGTCCGCTCCACCGGTGTCGAGCCGCAGGTCATCGAGCATGCGGTCGACCTGGAGAAGGCGACCCGGGAGGCGGTCGGTGAGATCGCGGCGCAGGTCGGCGGCACCATCGGCATCGTGGTCCCGGCCGCGCGGCGCGCCGAGGTCAACTCGTGGCTGGCGTCCTGGTCGGAGTTCGCAGCTGACGCTCCGTCCGCCGCTGCCTCCGCCGACGACCCGACCTCGGTGCCCTCCGGCGAGGACCGCATCGTCGTCCTCACCGGCCTGGACACCAAGGGCCTCGAGTTCGACGGCATCGTCGTGGTCAGCCCCGACGAGATCGAGCGCGAGTCGGCCACCGGCCGCGCCACCCTCTACGTCGTCCTCACCCGAGCCACCCAGCTGCTGACCACGGTCTCCTGACGACCCATCGCCGAATCGGCGCAATCTGACCAGATCGATCGCCGAGTCGGCGCGTTCTAACGCGCCGACTCGGCGATGGCTGGCGACCTAGAGAGCCGCGATCCAGGGGTGGTCGGGCAAGGTCTGCTCGAGCGCGCACAGCAGCCAGCGGCGCCGGCGGTCCTCGAGCAGCGGCAACGTGTTGTCGAAGTCGAGATGGTCCTTCGTACGGAGCCCCGGGGCCTTGTAGAGGAGCTGGACCTCGGGCTGCAGATAACGGATCCCGTCGCGCTCCCAGACCGCTTCGGACATCGGCATCCGGATCGACTCGTCACGCAGGTAGACCCACTCATCGGCGGTTCCCGGGTTGAGCAGCAGGTCGTACTCCCACGGATCCTGAGCGCTCCGCCGCGTCCAGGCCTGACCCTCGGTCTCCCAGAGGACATCGTCCGCGGCGCCGTCGGGATCGTCGTCGGGAAGCAGCGGACGCAGCGCCGTGGTGCCGGCCGCCCATACGTCGAAGTGTCCCGCCAGATGCTTGCGGAGCACGGCGAGCTCGCTGCGGAGCACACAGGTGTCGGTGTCCTCGTGCGCGCGACGTACGCCGGTGAACGCCTCGATCGCCCAACCGCCCGCGACCCACCAGGTGCCCGGGTAGCCCTCGAAGAGGGCGGCCACGTCGGCCGGGGTGTGCGAGGCCCACGGCCCGTAGAGCCGTTCGAACTCCTCGTTGCTCAAGTCGTTGACGCCCACCCGTGGAGGCTACGGACGATCACGATCTGAATCGACTGGGTTTCACGGAACAGACCGGATTAGGCTCATCCCATGACGACCAACAGCCCCGCCCGGACCGCGATCGAAGAGATCACGGGGCACGAGGCGTGGGCGATCATCCGACGCTCCTCGCGGGCGGGTGACCGGGACACGGTCGGCATGCTGGCGGGCACGCGGTCGGTGGTCGAGTCGCTGCTCGACGTACCTCTCGAAGAGGGCACCCCGGAGCCGGGCAAGGTGGCCGATCGGCTGCTCGCGGTGCCGTTCCGGCAGGTGAGCGAGCGGGGCTTCGAGGCCCACGACGACGGCACGCCGCTCGTGGTCGTCGACGTGGAGCGCGAGTGGGAGTTCTCCGTCGCCGAGGTGATCGAGGCGCTGCCGGACGTCCCGGTCGAGTTCACCGACCGCGGTGGGTTCGACGTGGACGACGACACCTATGCCGACCTGGTCAAGACCGTCATCGAGGACGAGATCGGCCAGGGCGAGGGCGCCAACTTCGTGATCGGCCGTCACTACCGGGCCCAGCTCGACGACTGGAACCACGAGCGCGCGCTCACCGTGCTGCGCCGTCTACTGGAGCGCGAGCGCGGGGCCTACTGGACCTACTGCTTCTTCACCGGCGACCGCTACCTCATCGGCGCCTCGCCCGAGCGCCACGTGAGCGTCCATGGCGGCGACGTCCGGATGAACCCGATCTCCGGCACGTTCCGGCTGCCGCGGGATCTCGAGGGCAGCCCGGAGAAGATCGCCCACGACCTCAAGGGGCAGCTGACCGACTTCCTGAAGGATCAGAAGGAGGTCTACGAGCTCTTCATGGTGGTCGACGAGGAGCTCAAGATGATGTGCGACATCTGCGACCAGGGCGGCCAGGTGCTCGGGCCGTTCCTGAAGCCGATGTCGCGGCTGATCCACACCGAGTATCTGTTGGCGGGTCGCTCGGCGCGCGACCCGCGCGAGATCCTGCGCGACACGATGTACGCCGCCACGGTCACCGGCTCGCCGGTGGAGAACGCGTGCCGGATGATCAAGAAGTACGAGCCGGAGGGCCGTGGCTACTACGCCGCCGCGCTCGCCCTGCTCGGCCGGGACGAGTCCGGCGCCCCGACCGTGGACAGCCCGATCGTCATCCGCACCGCCGACGTGTCCCTGACCGGCGAGCTCAAGGTCAGCGCCGGGGCGACCCTGGTGCGGGACTCCGACCCGGCGTACGAGGTCGCCGAGACGCACGCCAAGGCCGGCGGGATCCTGTCGGCCTTCGGGCTGGTGCCGGCCGCGCCGGCGCTCGCGCAGGACGTCTCCGAGCTGGTCAACGACGAGGACCTGCTGCTGACCCTGGCCGCCCGCAACCGCCGGCTGTCGTCGTTCTGGCTGACCGACCAGGGCGACGAGGAGCCCTCGGCCCACCTCGCCGGTAAGCACGCGGTGATCCTCGACGGCGAGGACGACTTCGTACGCATGCTGCGCCACGTCCTCCGGGTGCTCGGCATGACCTCCTCGGTCGTGCGGCACGAGGACTATTCGGACGGTGCCTTCACGGGGGCAGATCTCGTCATCGTCGGGCCCGGGCCGGGCGACCCGCGCGACGACGAGGACCCCAAGATGGCCAAGCTGCGCGCCGCGGTGGCGTCGCTGCTCGAGACCGGCCAGCCGTTCCTGGCGGTCTGCCTCGGACATCAGGCGCTGTGCCACCAGCTCGGGATCGGGCTGCACTACAAGGACATCGTCTTCCAGGGCACGCAGACCCGGGTCGGTCTCGGCTTCGGTGGGCGGCCCCGTCGCGAGCGAGTCGGCTTCTACAACACCTTCGTCGGGCGGGTGGGGTCCACGGAGCTGCCGGCGGGGGTGTCGGTGGACGCTGATCCCGAGACGGGTGACATCCACGCGATCTCCGGGCCGCACTACGCCGGCATCCAGTTCCATGCGGAGTCGGTCCTGACCGAGCGCGGCTACGACCTCATCCACGACGTCGTCAGCGATCTGCTCGCCCAATGAGCACGCGCGTGGTCGTGGTCGACCACCACGACTCCTACGTGTGGAGTCTGGTCCACATGATCGCGCAGGTCACCGGAGAGATGCCGGACGTCGTCGAGCATGACGAGGTGAAGGTCGGGGACCTCGGGGGCTACACCCATGTGGTGCTCTCGCCCGGTCCCGGCCACCCTGCCGATCCGGCGGACTTCGCGGTCGGACGGGACGTGCTCCTGGAGGCCGGTCGGCCAGTCCTCGGCGTCTGTCTGGGGATGCAGGGTCTGGTGACGACCTACGGCGGCGTCGTCGACCGGATCGAGCCGGCGCACGGCGAGGTCGCGCGGGTGACGCACGACGGGATCGGGGTCTTCGCGGGCCTTCCCGTGCCGCTCGAGGCCGTCCGCTACCACTCGCTCGCCGCCGTGTCTGTGCCCGATGTCCTCGAGGTGACGGCCCGTTCCGAGGACGGGGTCGTGATGGGCGTACGTCACCGGTCACTGCCGCTGGAAGGGGTGCAGTTCCACCCGGAGTCGGTGCTCTCCCAGCACGGGGCTGCGATGGTCGCGAACTTCCTGCGGCGGCCGAGCGCGGGGGCGCGGTGAGCGTCGAGGAGCTCTTCGCCGAGGTGGCCCGTGCCCACCCTCGCTGCGTCTGGCTGGACGGTGGCGGTGGGCGGGACTGGTCGGGCAGTCGGTCCTTGATCGGCTGGTTGGAGGACGACGACGTCTCGCTGACCTACTCGGCCGTGCGTCGCGAGGTGCTCCGTCACGCCGGCGGCCGTTCCGAGGTGGTCGGGGACGACATCTGGCAGGTCCTCGAGCGTGAGGTGGGGGCGGGGGAGCAGTGGTTCGGCTACCTCGGCTACGCCTGTCGACCCGATCTCCCCGCGACCCCTTCGGAGGAACTCCCCGACGCTGTCTGGATGAGACCGTCGCATCTTCGGATGTTCGACCATGTCGGGGTGGTCCGGGAGCAACCTGCCCATTTACCCGTCAGTAATGGGCAGCTTGTCCCCGGACCACCCCGACATGCCGCCTACATCGCCGCCTTCGACCAGGTCCAAGAGGCCCTCCGGGCCGGCGACACCTACGAGGCCAACCTGACCTACCGCACGACGGTCCACGCCGAGGCCGACCCGGTGGAGACCTACCTGAGGCTGCGAAGCATCAACCCCGCCCCGTACGCAGGGTTCCTCCAGCACGACGTCGCCGGCCATTCGGCATGGCTGCTGAGCTCGAGCCCGGAGCGGTATGCCTTGATCGACGCCGACCGGACGATCGAGACCCGGCCGATCAAGGGGACGACGCCGAGAGGGGCCACGGCGCAGGAGGACGCGGCCAACGCCGAGCATCTGCGGACCGACCCCAAGCTTCGCAGCGAGAACCTGATGATCACCGACCTGCTCCGCAACGACCTGGCGATGGTCTGCGAGCCGGGGACCGTGGAGGTGCCCGGCCTGATGCGGGTCGAGTCCTACCCGAGCGTGCACCAGTTGGTCAGCACGGTCAGAGGTCGCCTCCGGGACGAGATCAGCACGATCGAGGCGCTGCGCAGGCTCTTCCCCGCCGGGTCGATGACCGGCGCGCCCAAGCTGCGCACGATGGAGGTCATCGAGCGCGCCGAGCGGGATCTCGGAGGGCCGAGAGCGGCGTACGCCGGGGCTTTCGGTTGGATCTCCGGCGACGGACCGGCGGACCTGGGCGTCGTCATCCGCACGCTGACGACCCACGACACCCGCACCTGGCAGATCGGCACCGGCGGGGGAATCACGGTCAGATCCGACGTCGCCGAAGAGGCGGCCGAGGCGAGGCTGAAGGCCGATCGAGTGCGCGCTTCCCTCGACAGATGACCAAACAGGTGAAAAGTCGGCGACACGTCGAGACTGCGGCCGCTGTCTATTGGAACGTTCATAAAACGAGGACTACCGTGGGAGACATCATGGCGACCATCGATGACAAAGCCCTGCCACATGTGATCGTGCTGTTCGGTGCGACGGGTGATCTGGCACGCCGCAAGCTCCTGCCTGGCCTGCTCAGACTCAACGAGGCCGGGCTGATGACGGACGCTCAGATCGTCGGCACCTCGCTGGAGGAGATGTCCGACGAGCAGTTCATGGAGTTCGCCCGTGAGGCCTGCGAGGAGTTCGGCAAGGGTGACATCACCGACGAGCGTTGGAAGACCTTCGGCGGGATGCTCTCCTACGTCTCGACCAAGGAAGGCCCGCACGCCCTGGCCGATGCCGTGAAGCTCGCCGAGAAGAAGCTTCAGGGCGCCGGCAACGACATCCGCCGCCTCCACTACCTCAGCGTCCCACCCAGGGCCGCTCAGGACGTGATCCGTCAGCTCGAGGAGGCCGACCTCGTCGAACGCGCCCGGATCATCATGGAGAAGCCCTTCGGCACCGACCTCGAGTCGGCCAAGGAGCTCAACGCGAAGATCCACGAGGTCTTCTCCGAGGAGCAGATCTTCCGGATCGACCACTTCCTCGGCAAGGAGGCGGCGCAGAACATCCTCGCCTTCCGCTTCGCCAACGGGCTCTTCGAGCCGATCTGGAACCGCAACTTCATCGATCACGTCCAGATCGACATCCCCGAGACCCTGGGCCTCGAGGGTCGCACCGCGTTCTACGAGAGCACCGGCGCCTACCGCGACATGGTCGTGACCCACCTGATGCAGGTGCTCGCGTTCATGGCGATGGAGCCGCCGACCTCGCTGGCTCCCGACCCGATCGGCGAGGAGAAGAACAAGGTCTTCCGCTCGATCCAGCCGCTGAAGCCGAAGAACGTCGTCCGAGGTCAATACTCCGGTTACCGCGGCAAGAACGAGGTCGCCGACGACTCCGACACCGAGACCTTCATCGCGATGAAGGTGATCATCGACAACTGGCGCTGGGCAGGCGTGCCGTTCTTCCTGCGCACGGGCAAGAAGCTGGCCGAGGGCGCGCGGATCATCTCGATCGCGTTCAAGGAGCCGCCGCTGACGATGTTCCCGGCCAACTCCGGCGCCGGCACCCAGGGTCCCGACCACCTGACCTTCGACCTGGCCGACCAGTCGAAGATGTCGCTCTCCTTCTACGGCAAGCGCCCCGGCCCGGGGATGAAGCTGGAGAAGCTGTCCATGCAGTTCTCCACACAGGACACGACCTCCTCGACCGGCGTCCTCGAGGCGTACGAGCGGCTCATCCACGACGCCATGCGCGGCGACCACACCCTCTTCACCACCGCCGAGGGCATCGAGACGCTCTGGGAGATCTCCCAGCCGCTCCTCGAGAACCCGCCGCCGGTGCGGCTCTACGCTCCGGGCTCCTGGGGTCCCAACTCGATCCATCAGCTGATCGCCCCGCACGCCTGGCGCCTCCCCTTCGAGCGCTCCTGGCGCGAGACGAAGAAGCACTAGCCGAAACGGCGCGTACGTCGGCCGAGGCGTCACTCCGGTCGGCCGAGTCGGCACGCGGGTGACGTGTCGGCCAGCGCGCGTGACGTCTCGGCCGACGGGCCTGACGCCTCGTTAGGGGGCGTTGGCGCTGAGCTGCTCGAGCAGGGCCTCGGCGGCACGGTCGATGGCATCGCCGTCGTAGGGCTCCAGGTCGACGGAGTTGAAGCTCTGGATCAGGTTCCCGTTCTGGACGAAGCCGGTGACGGCGTAAGAGCTGACGCCCTGCTGCTTGACCAGCCGGGCGTCGTCGGCGCCCTTGATCTCGGGCTGGCTGACGTCCCCGGACTGCACGTCCATCGTCTTCCACGCCTCCGCGAGGGTGCCCTTGAAGGGCAGGTAGTTCAGCTCGTACGCAGTCCCGCCGGAGTCCTCGGGAAGGAGTGCGCAGCGGGGTGCCGCCGAGGTGCCCTTCTCGACGCGGAGCTGCGCGCCGAGCGCCTTCTCGACGGGGGCGATGTCGAGCCCGTCGCACGGGTTGAACGTCTCCTGCGAGGAGTGGTCCGAACCCGACGCCGACGCGGACGCGGAAGGCGAGTCGGGCTCCTCGGCCCCACAGGCGGCGAGCGAGAGCAGCGCCAGCAACGCTGGCGCCAGGACGGCGTACTTCATCGGGTCAACCCTCAATTGTTCAGCACCGCCGTGGGCGGTTCGGTGGGCCGGGGTGTGGCCGAGCCGGGCAGGCGCATGATCATGCGTGCGCCGCCGTGCGGCGAGTGGGCGGCCGAGACCGATCCGCCGGTGCGCTCGGCGACCTGCCGGACGATAGCGAGCCCGAGTCCGGATCCGGGCATCGAGCGGGCCTCGGTCGAGCGGTAGAACCGGTCGAAGATGTAAGGGATGTCGTCCTCGGCGATGCCGGGGCCCTCGTCGTCGACGGTGAGCTCGCCGTCGCGCAGGCCGATGTGTACGGTCCCCGACTCCGGCGACCACTTGGCGGCGTTGTCGAGGAGGTTGGTGATCGCGCGTTCCAGCGAGCTGGTGTCGCCCATGACCCACCACGGCGCCAGCTCCTCGGTGAACGTGACCGACGGCGCGCGCAGACGTACGCGGGAGAGTGCCCGGTCCACCATCTCGGAGAGATCGACGGTCTCGAGAGTCGGCTCGGCGGGCGCGTCGCGCGCGAGCTCGACGAGGTCGCCGATCAGGTTGGTGAGCTCCTCGATCTGGGCGCGGATGTCACCGAGCAGGTCTGCCCGCTGCTCGCCCGTGATCGAGGCATCGGCCTGGGTGAGGAGCTCGACGTTGGTGCGGAGCGAGGTCAGCGGCGTACGCAGCTCGTGCGAGGCGTCCGCCACCAGCTGCCGCTGGCGGTCGCGGGATGCGGAGACCGCTGAGAGCATCCGGTTGAAGGAGGTGGCCAGGCGGGCGATCTCGTCGTCGCCCTCGACCGGGAGCGGGGTGAGGTCCTCGGTGGTCGCGATCCGGTCGACCGAGGCGGTCAGCCGTCGCACCGGACGCAGACCGCCCGCCGCGACGACCCACCCGGCGAACGACGCTGCGACCACTCCTGCCGCGCCGAACAAGAGCACGACGAAGCCGAGCCGCTTGTACATCTCGTGCTGCGGCTCGAGCGACTGTGCCAGCATCAGCGCTGTCTTGCTGCCGGAGATCGGCACCGTCACCACCCGAAAGTCGCCGTCCGTGGTCGCGATGGTGCGTACCATCATCGGCACATCCCTCGTGGCGACCTTCACCTCGGGCGGGCCGGGACGAGGAAAGCTCTCCTGTGTCGGCGACCAGTAGTCGTGGTCGCTCACCTCCGCGACCTGGATGTCGCTGGCGTTGAGGACCCAGGTCGGGACGGTCTGCCCGGTGCGGGTGTTGCGGATCAGCAACGGATTCTCCGCCGCTGCCGTCGCCCGGCTCAGCAGCGACTCGTCCATGTTGGCCTGCAGCTGGATGCGTACGACGAAGTAGAGCCCAATCGCGATCATCGCGATCGAGCCGGCGACCACCATGGTGGTCAAGAGAGTGACCCGGCCCGCCAAGGAGCCGCGGTAGCTCGACCCGGCGGCGGTGGTGATCGGGCTGGTCACGGGCCGCTCACGGCTCCTTCAGGACATAGCCGATGCCGCGTACGGTGTGGATCAGCCGCGCCTCGCCCTCGGCCTCGGTCTTGCGACGCAGGTAGCCGACGTAGACCTCCAGCGAGTTGGCCGTGGTCGGGAAGTCGTAGCCCCACACCTCTTCGAGGATGAAGGACCGGTCGAGTACGCGGCGGGGCCGGCGCAGGAACATCTCCAGGAGCGTGAACTCGGTGCGGGTGAGCTCGATGGCCCGCACGCCCCGCGTCACCTCGCGGGTGGTGGTGTTCATAGACAGGTCGGCGAAGTGGAGCGTCTCCTCGTCGTCCTCGCCGATCGGGGCCGCGCGGCGCAGCAGCGCGCGCAGCCGGGCCAGCAGCTCCTCGAGCGCGAACGGCTTGGTGAGGTAGTCGTCGGCCCCGGCGTCCAGGCCGTCGACGCGGTCGCCGACGGCGTCGCGGGCGGTCAGCACCAGGATCGGGACGTCGTTGCCGGCTGCCCGCAGCGCCTTGGTGGCCTCGATGCCGTCGAGCCGGGGCATCATCACGTCCATCACGACCACGTCGGGGCCGTGGTTGGCGATGCCGGCCAGCGCCTCGGCACCATCGCCGGCCAGGGCGACCACGTAGCCGTTGAACTCCAGCGACCGGCGCAGCGACTCCCGCACGGCCTTGTCGTCGTCGACGACCAGCACGTGCGGCTTGTCGCCCGGGCCGTCGCTGGACCCATCGCGAGGGGTGGCAGGGCTGTTCACACTCCTACCTTGCCACCCCTCGCTGAGTCGCTACTGAGAACGACCCGCACGATCCCTAAGCGTTCTCCTTGCGGAAGGTGGAGATGCCCCACCAGACGGCGAGTGCGAACAGCACGGCCGTCCAGCCGACGCCCCAGCCGATGTCGGCGATCCCGAGGTCACCGAAGAACGAGGCGCGAACCGCGTCGACGATGTGCTTGGTCGGGATGACGTCGGCCAGCGTCTGGAGCCACTGGGCGCCGAAGCTCATCGGCAGGAAGATGCCCGACAGCAACAGGATCGGCATCAGCAGCATGTTGGTCACCGGCGCCATCACGTCCTCGCTCTTCACGAGCAGCGCGAACGCGTTGGAGGCCGCGGCTCCCGCCCCACCGATCATCACGGTGATCGCGATCCCGACGAGGATCCCGACGGGCTTGAAGTCCATACCCATCAGCAGGCCGAGGGCGACCAGGATGATCGCCTGCACCAGGATCTGCAGCAGGTCGCGGTAGAGGCGACCGAACAGCAGCGCGCCGCGCGACGCCGGGGTGACCCGCTCGGCCTCGATGACACCCTCGCGCCACTCGCCGATGAGCGAGAAGCCGGCGAACATCGCGCCGAAGATGCCGAGCTGGACGAGCATGCCGGGGACGAACCAGTTGTAGGCGTTGCCACCGAGCTGCTCGATCAGCGGCTCGAGCAGAGGACCGAAGAGCAGCAGGTAGAGGATCGGCTGCATCACTCCGATGAGCACCCAGGCCGGGTTGCGGAGATTCATCCGCAGCTGCCGGTTGAAGACGACCATCGATTCGCGGAAGAACCCGGACTTGAGGACAGGCTGCTGAAACTCAGTCATCACTTCACCTCCTGGATCTCTGCGGCCGAGTCGGCCTCGGGTGCGCCTGCCTCGGCGTCGCGCAGCGAGCGGCCGGTCAGCGTCAGGAAGACGTCGTCCAGGGTCGGTCGGGCGACCTCGATCGACTCCAGCGAGACGCCGCTCGACTCCAGATCGCGGAGCAGTCCGGGGACGGCCTTACCGGCCCGCGGCACCCGGCCGCTGACGAATCGATCGTCCACCTCGACGCTCTCCGAGATCGAGGCGAGCTTGTCGCGCGCGATCGCCACCTGCTCGTCTCCAGCGACCTCCAGGGAGACCAGATCGCCGGAGACGGCGGCCTTGAGGTTCTCCGGGGTGTCGTTGGCGACGATGCGGCCTTGGTCGATGACCACGAGCCGGTCAGCCAGCGTGTCGGCCTCGTCGAGGTAGTGGGTGGTCAGGAAGACCGTCGCCCCATGGTCGGTACGCAGCGAGGCGATGTGGTCCCACAGGTTGGCCCGCGCCTGCGGGTCGAGCCCGGTGGTGGGCTCGTCGAGGAAGACCAGCTTCGGGGCGTGGATCAGCGCCATCGCGATGTCGAGGCGGCGCTTCTGCCCGCCGGACATGTTGCGCGGCTTGCGGCGCCAGAGCCCTTCGAGCTGGAGCCTCTCGAAGAGCGCCTGCCCGTGGGCGACGGCGTCCTTCTTGGACATCCCGTAGAGCATGCCGTGGTCGACGACCTCGTCGCCGGCGTAGGCCCCCGAGAAGGTCGATCCGACCTGGGAGCAGTAGCCGATGCTCCTGCGGACGTCGACGGACTGCGTGGCCACGTCGAAGCCGGCCACGGTGGCCGTGCCGGCTGTGGGCTTGAGGAGGGTGGTGAGGATGCGAAGCGTGGTTGTCTTGCCTGCGCCGTTCGGGCCCAGGAAGCCGACCACCTCGCCCTCTTCGACGTCCAGGTCGACTCCGTCGACCGCGACGACTTCTTTCTTCTGCTTGCCATGGCCGGAGGTGAAGGTGTGCCTCAGGCCGCGTGCGTGAATCATTTGTCACTCCCTTGTGCGTGCAGGTCCCAGACAAGCACGAACCACTGACGACGAGCACTCGGTTTTGTCGAGCAATTCAAATTTGAATATCGTGAGTGTTCAATTTTGATCCCGCAGTTGTCAAACCGATTTCGATCCGAGCGGACCCGGCTCAGCCGCGCAGCATCTCCCGGTAGCGCTTGCGGTCGGCGTCCATCTGCCATCCCGGGTCGTCGTCGGCAGGTGCCCAGCCGGGCGCGTCGCCGGCGAAGAAGAGCTTGCCGCTGCGTACGTCGTCCAGAAGCTCCACCAGCCACACCCGCTCCGAGCGGAGCTTGTCGAGCTGGAGCCGCAGCGCGGCGACCGTGTGCGGCGGCGCCATGTGGGGATTCGCCAGAACCGCGGCGTCGAGCTCCTTGATCGTGCGTTCCAGGGTCTTCAGGCGGACGCTCAGATGCTGGGTCACGGTCGGCCGCTCCAGCAGCGGCACCAGCGAGAACGCGGCATAGAAGGAGACGCCGTTGTAGACGTCGACGCTCTGCAGCGAGCGGCTGACCAGGCGCTCCAGCTCCGTCCGGCCGCCGGCGCTGATCTCGTAGACCGCGACCGGACGCCCGTTGTCGACCAGATCGTGCCTGGTCAGATGGCCCTTCTCGGTGAGCGAGGTCAGCGCGTGGTAGATCGAGCCCGGGTTGATGTTGGCCCATTGGTCGACCTGCCACGACATCAGCTCGCGCCGGATCTGATAGCCGTTGACGGGTTCGAACAGCGCCACTGCCCCGAGCAGCAGCATGCGTGTGTCGTCTCCGGCCATACGGAGATTCTAAGGGCGACACGTCCGGTCTCAGTGAGACGTCAGCTGCCACAGGTGTCCGTCGGGGTCTGCGACGAGCGCGCGGTAGTCGCCCCACGGTGCCGCCTCCGGCTCGAGCACACCGCGCCCCATCTCGATGGCTGCTGCATAACGAGCCTCGACCTCGTCGCGCGAGCCGAGCTCGATGGTGACCAGGCACTGCTTCAGGCCCTCCGGTGCGGGCAGGGTCGCCGCCTCCATCGGCTCGTCCCCGAGCTGACCGGTGACCCACTTGAACCCGCCGGTGGGGATCATCATCACCTCGCAGGAGTCCGAGAGGGTCGCGCGCAGCGGCTCGGGGACCCCGTCCTCGGCCGCCTCGCCCGGTGTGTCGAGGCCGAGGCCGTCCCGGAGAAAGGCATGGGACCGGGCGCGGTCTCGGGTCGGCAGTGCGATCGTCGTGCTCATCTGATCTCCTCGGTGGCGGGCGTCCGGGCGGACTCCCTGGCGATATGTTAAACATAGTTGATACTCTTGTGAAGAGAGTGCGGAGGATCGATGCCGAAGAAGCAGACGTACGCCGACCTGGGCGATGCCTGCGCGACAGCGCACGCGATGGACGTCATCGGGGACCGGTGGAGCATGGTGATCGCGCGTGAGCTGATGCTCGGTCCGCGGCGGTTCGCCGACCTGGCCTCGGCGGTCGTCGGGATCACGCCGGCCGTACTCACCTCCCGGCTGAAGGCGCTACGAGACAGCGGCGTCGTCGAGCAGGCACAGCTCGACGATCTCGGCCAGACCCGCGTCTACCGGCTGACCGAGTGGGGCCAGGGGTTGGAGGACGTGATGCGCTCGCTCGGGCGCTGGGCGCAGCGCTCGCCCGCCTTCCCGGTGCCGGAGGGCAGCATGACCCCCGACGGGGCGATCGTCGCGATGCGCACGATGGCGCCCTACGCTGACCTCGCAGCGTCGGGCGGTGGCCCGGTCCGGATCACGATCGAGCTGCACGACGAGCGGCGTCCCGCCGCAGGCGTACGCCGCTACGCCCTGCATTGGGACGAGGATCGTTTCGTGCTGACCGAGGGCGCCGACGAAGCGCCCGAAGCCACGGTCACCGGCGACTCGTCGGCCTGGGCCGAGGTGGTCTTCGCCGGGGCGCCGATCGGAGCGATGGGCGTCGAGGGCGACCGGCGGGCCGTGGAGCGGGTGGCCGCTGCGTACGCCGCCATCACCTAGGACCGAGGCGCGCCACGTCGCCGGTACGCCGGGACCTCTGGCACTGACGACGCTGAGTCGAGGCTCACTACGCTTGATGGGTTCGAACGACTCGGAGAGGATCGACGTGACCCTGAACCTGACTTACGGGGACCTGGGAGACGCGTGCGCGGCTGCCCACGCTCTGGACCTGATCGGTGATCGGTGGAGCCTGATCGTGGTGCGCGAGCTGATGTTCGGGCCGCGTACGGCACGTGACCTGGAGTCCTCCGTGATCGGGGTCGACACCGCCGAGCTCAAGGACCGGCTGCAGTTCTTGGAGCACGCCGGGGTCGTGGTGGAGACCGAGCTCGGCTACATCACCAAGACGACGGCCTATGCCCTCACGCCCTGGGGTCGCGAGCTCGAGTCGATCCTCGGAGCACTCGGGCGTTGGGCCCACGGCTCGACACGCTTCCCGATCATGTCCGCCGGGATGACACCCAGCGGCGTGATGGTGGCGATGCGCACGATGGTGCCTCCGGGCAGTGCGGTCACCCCAGAGCCGATCAGCGTCGCCTGGGACCTGACGGACGCACGCCGACCCGAGGCCGACCCGCAGCAGTTCCGGCTGATCTGGAACGGCAACCAGTTCGATCTCGCCGAGGGAGGCCTCGAGGACGCGGACGTCACCATCGCGGGCGACTCGACGGCCTGGACCGGAGTGGTGTTCATGGGCTACCCCGTGGACGCGGCGATCGCCGAGGCCGGACTCGAGGTCGAGGGGGACCGGGCCGCGTTGGACCGTGTGCTCGGGCTGTTCGCGGACACGCTCGCCCAGGCCAGCTGACCCGGCCTAGGGAGCCGGGTCTGCGCAGAAGGCGATCAGCTCACCGTCGGCCTTGCCCTCCTCGATCAGGTGACCGACGTCGAGAGGGACGTGCTTCAGCTCGCCGAGCGGTGAGCGGATGATGGCGCTCTCCCGGCGCCAGGGCGCGATCGTCGGGGGAGCCAGGCAGTTGTGCTGCTCGAGCATCGTGGCGAGCTCGGGCTGCTCCCTCTTCGCCAGCGACCGAGGCTCGGACTGCTGGGCGAGGGCAACCAGACAGAAGGTTGCCAGCGCCGTCAGCGCGCATACCTTCATGGCGACGACGACGAACGTCAGTGGTCGCGGCGTGTCCGAGTGCACGTTTTTCCCAACGACGGAGGGGCGCCACGGTGACGGTCCATGTCGGGGTTCGGGTGCGGTGTGACGTACGTCCCATCCCGGACGCCGGGAGCGGGCGAGGATCAGACTCGCTAGTGTCGCGTCATGCCTTCGCGTACGTCTTCCTGGTTCTCCTCGCCCGCCGAGGCCGTCACCCGTATGGGAGAAGTCGGCTACCTCGCGGACGACTCGACCGCGCTGACGACCTACCTCGCGGGGGCACTGGAGAAGCCGGTGCTCGTCGAAGGACCGGCCGGCGTGGGCAAGACCGAGCTGGCCAAGGCGATCACCCGCGCGACCGGCGCGGAGCTCGTCAGGCTGCAGTGCTACGAGGGTCTCGACGAGGCCCGGGCGCTGTACGAGTGGAACTACAAGAAGCAGCTCCTCCGCATCCAGGCAGTGGACGATGGTCAGGCCTGGGAGGAGACCCACGGCGACATCTTCTCCGAAGAGTTCCTGCTGACCAGGCCGTTGCTGACCGCGATCCGCCGCGAGGAGCCGACGGTGCTGCTCATCGACGAGGTCGACAAGACCGACGTCGAGGTCGAGGGTCTGCTGCTCGAGGTGCTCTCCGACTTCCAGGTGACCATCCCCGAGCTCGGCACGATGGTCTCGACCCGGCGTCCGCTCGTGGTGCTCACGTCCAACGCCACCCGGGAGCTCTCCGAGGCGCTCAAGCGACGCTGCCTCTATCTCCACCTCGACTATCCCGACGCCGACCGCGAGCGGGAGATCGTGCTCTCCCAGGTGCCCGGCCTCGACGACAAGGTGGCACGTCAGCTCGTCTCCGTGATCGGCCGGCTGCGCGAGCTGGAGCTGAAGAAGTCACCCTCGATCGCCGAGTCGGTCGACTGGGCGCGCACCCTGATCGCGCTCGAGATCACCGATCTCTCCGACAAGGCCGTCGCCGACACCCTCGGCGTCGTCCTCAAGCACTCCTCCGACGTCGACCGCGCGGTCCGAGAGCTGCGGTTGAAGAGGTGACCCTCCTCGACCGGCACATCGAGTTCCTCGAAGCGCTTCGGGGAGCGGGGCTGCCGGTGTCCCTCTCTGAGGGTCTCGACGCGGTCACCGCCCTGGGCCTGATCGGCTGGAACGATCGCCAGCAGGTCAAGGAGGCGTACGCCGCGACCCTGGTCAAGCGCGCCAACCAGCGCGCCACCTTCGACGGGCTCTTCGAGCTCTACTTCCCGCGGATGATCGGCTCGGGCATGGACGCCGCGGCCGAGGCCGCCGGAGTGGCGAAGGACGGTCCCGAGGCGCTCTCGGAGTTCACCTCGCGGCTGGCTGAGGCGCTGGAGGCCGACGACGTCGAGATGCTCCGGCAGCTGGCCGCCGAGGCGGTGGCGCGCTTCGGCGCGATGCCCGGCCGTGGCCCGGGCCTGAGCTCGTGGTCGTCCTACACCGCGCTGCGCCGGCTCTCGACCGACGAGCTCACCTCGCGGCTCATCGAGGGGCTTCAGCAGGGTGGCTGGACCGAGGAGGAGGCGGCGCGCGCCGGGACTCGGCGCGTGGATCGGTTCAGCGGTCTCGTCGAGGCCGACGCCCGCCGCCGGATCGCGGAGGAGAAGGGCCCCGAGCAGATCGCCAAGATCGCCGTACGCCCCACCATCGAGAAGCTCGACTTCCTGCATGCGCGGCGGGCCGACCTGGAGGCACTCCGCCGCGAGATCTATCCCTTGGCGCGCCGGCTGGCGACCAGGCTCACCCAGGAGCACCACGCGCGCCGGCGAGGAGCGGTGGACCTGCGGCGTACGCTCCGGTCCTCGATGTCCACCGGTGGCGTCCCCGTCGACCTGCGCTACCGGCCCAAACGGCCGCACCGCACCGAGCTGGTGATCCTGTGCGACGTGTCGGGTTCGGTGTCCAACTTCGCGACCTTCACGCTGATGCTCGTCTTCGCGCTGCGCGAGCAGTTCGGCAAGGTCCGCGCGTTCACCTTCGTCGACGAGATCCACGAGGTCACGTCCTACTTCAAGCCCGGCGCCGACCTGGTCGACACGATGACCGAGCTGACGAAGGCGACCGAGCACTCGGCCCGGATGGGGCGCACCAACTACGGCCGCGCCTTCTCCCTCTTCCAAGAGCGCCACGCCGACGCCCTCGGCCCCAAGTCGTCCCTGCTGATCCTCGGCGACGCCCGCTCCAACTACTCCGACCTCGCCGTCGACTCGCTGCGCGCGATGGCCGAGTCGAGCCGCCACGCCCACTGGCTCAACCCCGAGGTCCGTACGCAGTGGGACACCGGTGACTCCGAGGCGACCCGTTACGGGTCGATCATCGAGATGCGCGAGTGCCGCAACCTCACCCAGCTGAGCGAGTTCGTCCACGACCTCGCGTAACGCAGGTCGAGCCGTTCACGGAATCGTTCAAGACCGAGAGTTGGGCAAGATGGAGGAGACGCCGAACACGTACGTCTACAAGGTGCTCCAGGGGCCGTGGGGGATGTGGGTCTCGACCACGGCGGTGGCGAGGCCCACCGACGTCGAGGATGGATACCGCGTTTGATGCGGTAGCAAACTGTTATCGGTTCACTTGGCGCACGTGGACTCAGTGATGAGGCGACGTGCCGACCGCTGACCTGGGGAGCGCCAAGCACACCAGGTGCGCCTGACACTCCCCAGGCCCCCGTACTCTGTGCGGTCGAAGAGCATGAGCTCGGATTTCTGAATGGCTGGTGAGGATGGTGCTACCGAGGTCTCTGCGGGGGCCGGTGAACCTGCTCCGTGGTCAGGGTCTAGCAGCAGCAGATCCTCGACGACGTGCTGCGACAGCTCGCCGCTGTGTATGACGACTTGTCAGACCGCAACTTGGCGATGGTGCTGGAGGACGTGCTCGGCGGTGACGGACATGAACTCCTGCGTGAGGCGATTGCTGCACACGACAGGCTTGTTGGGGGTCGCAGGATGTTCGTGAGGCCAGGATGCTTCTCGAGGAAGCCGGCTGGCAGCTCGACGACGAATAGTTGGCCTCGCCGACACTGCTAGGTGACCGCTGCCAACCCTGTCACTGCAGTTTGAGATCCAGCCCGTAGACGATCCGGTCGGCGACCCCGACGGAGTCGGTGACGCACACGACCCGGTCGTCGGCGAGGAAGCGGCGTCGGTCGGAGAGGACCGGGGTTCCGTCGGGGATCTGCAGGTCGAAGGTCTCCTGCGGTGTCGGCATGCGTGACTCGATGTCCATCGCGACCGTGGTGACCTTGACCCCGACCGTGGCCAGCAGGTCCTTGATCGGCGGCTGCGGCCAGTCGTCGGACGGGGTGGCCAGCGGGGTGTCGACGACCAGCGGATAGGGGATGTAGGCCGTGGTCCGATACTCGGCGGTGTCACCACTGATGTAGAACGTGAAGGTGGTGCTGAGCAGCTCGCTGCGCGGGTCGAGGTCGAAGGCCTCCCCGAGCTTCTCGCCGGCAGCGATGACCTCGTAGGAGTGCTCGACCGAGATGCCGTCGTCCGGGCCGCGCGGCGGCTGGTGGTAGGCCGCGTCCGGCTTCGCCGGGTGGCTGGGGTCGGTGATCAGCATGCTCATCAGGTCGTAGCGGGTCTTGGTGGCGTCGCGTACGAAGACGCCACGGCCCTGCTCGCTGGTGATCAGGCCTTCGTTGCGGAGCACCGCCAGACCTCGCCGGATCGTGGCGCGGTCGTAGGGGAAGGTGTCCATCAGCTCGGGTTCCGTCGGTAGACGCTCGCCGGGCAGGTAGGTGCCGTCGTCGATCTGGGCCCGCAGGTAGTCGGCCACGTGGAGGTATTTCGGCAGGCCGCGCGGACGGGGGTTACTCATAGGAGAACACGTTACTGAGGCGTACAGATCCCGAATAGCCGCATAGCCCCAGCCTTTCAGCCTTGACCCATTGCAACGAGTGGACTTATGGTCGAACAAGCCTCGGGGCGTTGGGCGCCTGGCCCCCGCTGGAGACCGGCGTCTCGAGGCACTCAACGACGAGAGCCATCGACATTCCTTGGGGGGAATTCGTGTTCGTAGACGACAGACTCAGCCCGAGAACCAGCGGGAGGCAGCCGATCCTGGCCAAAGACCCGCTGGTCTACCGGACCGACCGGGGCAGCTTCTGGCACCTTCGCTCGGCCAAGAGGAGCAACGGGTACGTCCTGACCATGTGCGGCCGCAGGCTGGGCACCTGGCACGTGCTGCCGCCGCGGCGGCTCAGCCGGGTGGCGCCCAACCAGGTCTGCGTCGGGTGTCTGCGCAAGACACCCATTGGGGAGGTCGTGTCTCCCTCCAGTGGATCTCGACACGCGGACGCGGCTTCGCAAGCTCAGCCGCGCGCTCGCTCGATCTCACCTGACGACGCCGGCAGCTCGCAAGCTCGCTACCGACTGTCAGGCGACCTCGAGAAGACTCAGGTCGGTGAGCCACTCGACCGGCGCGACGTCATCGGTGTAGACCTTCCCGCCCCGCAGCGCCGGCTCGATCCGAGCAGCAGAGTCGGTGAGGGCACCGGCCAGGTCGGCGGGCTGCGACTCGGCGTTGGCGGTGAGGCTGGCGGATGGGTCGGCCTCCGGGTCGACGGTCGCGATCAGGTGGGTGTTGGTGGGGCCGGAGTCCGACCGCCACACCGCCTCACCAAACGAGGTACGCAGGGTTGCCGTGAGGACCCTCTCCAGCGCTGTGGAGCCCTCCGGGTGGGCTGAGTTCACGACCAGCACCCCGCCCGGGTTCAGGTGGGACTTCGCCAGCGCGAAGAACTCCTTGGTGGTCAGGTAGAACGGGATGTAGGGCTGGTGGTAGGCGTCGACCATGATCGCGTCGTACTTCCGGGTCTGCTTCTGCAGCCACGGGCGGGCGTCGGCGGTGTGGAGGTGGAGGTTCGGCTGGTCCTCGAGGTCGAAGAGCTCCTGGCCGACCTCGGTGACGTCCTCGTCGATCTCGACGGCGTCCACCCGGGTCTCGGGGGCGAAGTGGCCGAACTGGCGCGCGGTCGTCCCGGCGGCCGAGCCCAGGATCGCCACCGACTTCGGGGCCTCCGCGCCGGCGTACGAGAGCGAGAGCATCTCGTCCCAGTAGGCGCCGGTGAGCCACTCGCCCTCCTTGTAGACGGAGTGCACCGCGTGGCCCTCGTTGAGCTCGAGGTAGCGGCTGCCGTCGTCGTACTCGACCACTCGGGCGTACTGGTACTCCGTCTCCTTCTCCCAGATCACCTCGCCGCCGTTGCTGGTCAGCGTCTTGATCGACCCGGTCGGCAGCGCGATCAGGCCCAGGATCACCGCGGGAATGACAGCGGCCACCATCCGGCGCTTGACCAGGTGCGGGATCGCGCAGACGGCCATGAGAAGAGCGAAGATCAAGAACGTACGCCGCGTCCCGACGACCGGGATGAGCAGCAGCGAAGCGGCGAAGGTGCCGACCAAGGAGCCCACCGTCGAGATCGCGTAGAGGCGTCCGGCCGTGTGGCCGGCGCCCTCGACCGATTCGACACTCAGTCGGACGGCGTAGGGGCTGGCGATGCCGAGCAGGAACAGCGGGAACGCGAGCAGCACGCCGACGCCGACCAGCGAGCCCGCGAAGGTCGCGATGCTGAGCTGGTCGACGGCCTTGACCGCGAGCGGGAGGAACGGGACGGCCACGAACGGCACCGCGGCTAGCAGGAGGGCTGCGATGAGCACGACCTTGGCGAGCCCGGCAGGGTGTGGGTTCCTGTCGGCGAGCCGGCCGCCGACTGCGTAACCGATTGCCAGCGCCACCAGCACCGTCGCGATCGTGTTGGCCCACACGATCGTCGAGTCACCGAACCACGGTGCCAGCAGTCGAGCCGCCGCGATCTCGGACCCCAACGTGCCGGCACCGACGGTGAAGACGAGAAGCTCAAGTGCACGCGCACGCAGTTTCATGGAGGTGAACCTATCCGGCCGCTCCAACGTCCGCACACGGGACTTGAGATTGCCCCAAGGGGAAGCACCAATCTGCTTTCACCGGTGACCTTCACCGGGGAGGATGGTGACCATGAGCGAGCGTCAGCGAGCGACCACGAGCCGCCTGGAGGGGCTGGTGAACATCGGCGACTTCGCCCGGGCGACCGGGCTGACGCCGAAGGCACTCAGGTTGTACGACGACCTCGGTCTGCTGCTGCCTGCCGAGGTGGACGCCTCGTCCGGCTATCGCCGCTACGCTCCTGACCAGGTCGAACGCGCCCGTCTGGTGGCGTCGTTGCGATTGGTCGGGATGCCGCTGGCCCGGATCCGCGAGGTTCTCGACATGCCCGCTGCTCGTGCGGCGGTCGAGGTCGAGACCTACTGGCGCCAGGTCGAGGCCGACACCGCCACGCGCCGCACCATGGTCTCCGCCCTCGTCCACGGATTGAGGAACGAGGCACGACCGATGAGCACTACCACCGACAGGCTGCACGCAGAGTTCGGCGTCAGCCACGAGCAGGGTGGCCGCGCCACCCAGCAGGACGCCGTCCTGCTCACCCCGGAGCTGATCGCCGTCGCCGACGGTTTCGGAGGACGTGACGACCTCGCTGGCGCCGCCCTGACCGCGTACGCCGCCGGGGGTCTGGCCAACGCCATCGCCGAGGTCGCCCGCGACGCCTCGAAGGCCGGCACCACCCTGACCGCCGTCGACCTGCACGGCTCGACCGCGCGGATCACCCACATCGGCGACGCCAGGGTCTTCCTGGTGCGAGACGGCGAGGTACGCCAGGCCACCCATGACCACACGGTGGTCGCTGCCATGGTCGAGGCGGGCCAGCTCACCGCCGACGAGGCGCGCTCGCACGAGCACCGGTCTGTGCTCAACCGCGCGCTCCTCCCCGGCGTCGTCGCCGACGAGATCATCCTCGACCTGCTGCCCGACGACCGGCTGGTGCTGACCACCGACGGCGTCCACTCCTGGGTCGACGACCTCGCCGCCCTGATCACCGCCGAGGCCGGTCCGCAGGAGGTCGCCGATGCGGTCGCGGATGCGGTCGCTGCCGCCGGGGAGCCGGACAACCACACCATCGTGGTTGCCGATCTGGCCTAGCCCGCCGGTTGAGCCGCGAGCGCCAGCGAGCGTGTCGAAACCAACACGGTCGCCAACTGTGTTGGTTTCGACACGCCTCCGCCTAGCGGCTCCGGCGGCTCAACCAGCGGGACCACGGACGTCGCTTCGGTGCTGTGACCTCATCGTCCAGTGCCGCGGCAGCAGCGGCGAAGGAGCCACGAAGGGAGGGATAGGCCAGCTCGATCTCGGGGTGCTCGACGAGGATCTGGGCGATCCGGCGGGTGAGGTGCTTCCCGACGGTGGCGATGTGCCGGACGACGGCGTCGACCTCGTCCACGGTGAGCTGTTGCGGGTGGAAGGGCTTGGGCGACTTCTCCTGCAACAGCTCGCGCATGGGCTCGAGGGAGTCGATGTCGTAGCGCAGCGCCAGCGAGCGCAGCTCGTCGTCGGCGATCTTGCGCAGCCGTTCGTGGTCGGAGGGCGGGATCAGGGTGTAGGTCATCGGGCCGAGCGGGCAGGACTGGAGATGGACGTCGAGGCGCTCTTGCAGCTGGGGCCCGAGCGGCAGGGCGTTGAGAGCGCGCTTGATCTCCAGAGCGTGCAGCGAGTAGGAGAGGTTGACCTTCTGCAGCCACAGGTCACCGAGTCCGGCGGTGTCGATCCCGGCCGTGTCGAGCAGGTCGGTGAGCAGGTTGTCCCCGGCGAAGAGCTCGGGCAGGTAGGGCCGCAGGACGAGCCGGGAGCGCACCGCCTCGGAGTCGAGCGCGTTGTAGAGGTGCTCGTGCCCCAGCCATCCGCCGTAGCCATCCGGCTCCGCCGCGAAAGGTTCCAGATGGCCGATCCGTTTGACCCGTTGGTTGTAGTCGGACTCCAGGAACGCGAGGGGGTCACGGACGTACAGGACGAACTGGGCCTGCGGTGGCAGCAGCTCGGCGATCCCGCGCAGCTCGGGGAGGAAGGCCTCCGAGGAGAGGAGAAGGGTGTGACAGCCGCTTGCCTCGAACTCCTCGAGCGTCCTCGCCACCTCCCGCGACGAGGCCACGAAGAGGTGGCCCGAACGCTCCATGAGCGATCCGGCGTTGCCGGCGCTGATGCCGTTCTTGTCGACGGTGTGCGCTGGGTAGAAGATGCCGGCCTTCGTGAGCACTTCCCCATTGGCGTTGAGGAAGGCCTGAACGGCGGAGGTGCCGGTCTTGGGGAGACCGGCGTGTACGACGATGGACTTCACGGGGACCGATCGAGTAGGTGTCAGAGCGCCCACCGCGTACGTATCCGGTATCCGTCAAGCCGGATCAGGATGGCGCGGCGGTGCCACACACCCTATCGATCCGACATCGTCAGGCAAGGTATCCCAGCGTGCGGATGCGGCTGATCTCGTCGCGGAGCTCCTCGTGGCTGGCGTTGTCTGCCGCCCGCCCACCGGCGATGTAGTGACTCTCCGCCGCAGTGCCGTCGTAGACGACCGTGAACCGGTGTCCGACCCCTGCATTGATGAGCCCGCCGAGGAGCGCGACCGGGTCGGAGCGATCCTCCAGCGAGAGCACCCGGGTGCTCTCCGGGACCCGCGGCGCTGCCGCGCCCGGAGCGCCGACCGTGACCACCTGGTCCACGACGTACGCAGCCCCGGCTGCCGCGGCGATCGCCGCCGCCGCGGTGCCACCTGCCGCGGCGCCGACGAGCATCACGTGGGCGCCGGTCTCGACCGACTCCTCGATGGTCCGCGATGCGGTGGTGATGTAGGCGGAGAGGTCACCGGAGACGAGCCGCAGCCGGCGGCTGCCGGTGTAGGGCCCCGGGAGATAGGCGATGTAGCGACCGGGGGCCGTCTGCTGGACCGCGACCCCGGTCTCGGTCGCCTCGAGGGTGCGGATCAGCTCCTCGATGGTGGCCGGAGTGTCCGCGGTGACGTCGCCGGCCGGGTCGTCCTCCTCGGCGGGGGCCAGGGCCCCTCCGACATCACGCAGTGCGTGCCCGGCATCGGCCGCGAACACGTCGATGCCGGCAGCCCGCAGCGCCCCTGCAGCGGCCGCACCGGCGTCGTCGCCGCGCGGGAAGTCGGCGGTGAGCAGCGAACGCAGCTCGAGCGACTCGAGCAGCCCACCACAGGTGGCGATGTGGTCCATCAGCTCGGGATGACCCTGCGCCAGCTCGCCGAGGTAGGCGGTGACGCCCTCGCGGTCGAGCGCGTCTGTCTCGATCAGGCCGGCGGACACCAGCGACCCACCGAGCTCGACCTCGGGCGCGAGGTAGTCGAGGGCGTTGGCCGCGATGGCACCCAGCGTGCTGCGGGCAGCGGCCTGGAGCTCGTCGATCCAGCGGTAGGTCTGCACCGTCGCGCGGACCGAGAGCGCGTCGGCGTCGAGCGCCTGACCGAGCTCGAGGAGACCACCCTTCTCGGAGGTCACCGACCGGATCTCCTCCTCGGCCGGCTCCCAGGTCTTCGGAGAGAGCTCGGCGGAGTCGGTGACGTCGTCGTCGGCGAGGATCTCAGCGCCGAGCTCGGCCCACTCGCGCAGCTGCGCGCCGGCGTCGCCGATGGAGCCGGCCAGGCCGAGGATCTGCTCGTACTTCTCCTCCGGGCCCGCGGGTGGTGCCACCGAGTCGGGGGCGCCACCGGGAAGCGGGCCAAGGCGGTCGATCGGATCGTTGACCGGGTTGTTGGCTGAGTCGTTCATCGGGCCACCTCCGTAGCGCAAGCGCGAGAGTACGGACGCGACCCGATGATAGGTCCATTGGTCGCTCGCTGACGCTCGCTCATCGGACCACCTCCGCGAGGACAGGGGCAAGTTCTGCGGCGAGCTCGGACGGCTCCACGCTGGTGATCATCAGGGTCAGCTCTCCATCGAGCGAGACCGTACGCATCGAGCGCCAGCCGTCGTTGACCAGCGTCCAGGAGACGGTGCCGATCAGCGGGTTCTCCGGGTCGGCGGTCGTCGCGACGACGGCGCGCAGGCGGCCGTGGGTCTCGTTGGACAGCGCCTCGAGAGCGCTCGCGACGACGACGTCGCCCGCGGTCAGCACCGGCACCAGGTCGCCGCGTCCGGTGCGCAGCGCCTCGAAGACCGCATCGGCGGTCGCAAACGGGATTTCCAGTTGCTCGGGCACGGCCGAGGTCAGCCGGGCGGTGTCGCCCGGCAGCGTGGCGGTGCGCCCGAGCTCGGTCGACCAGGCTGCCGAGGGATACCAGGAGAGCTCGAAGACGAGCCCGTCCACGGTGGCCAGAGAGGCGGCCGCCTCGCCCTTCTGCCGGTGCCAGGCACGGCCCCGCAAGCCGTCGACGACGACATCGAGGTCGATGACCACCTCCGGGGTGGCCAAGAGCCCGAGGGCGCCGGCGATCCCGGAGTCGAGAGTGCCGTCGGGGTCGAGGAGGTCGCGCCGCTGCAGCGAGGTGCTGCCCTCGCCGAAGCCGGCGACAGCGCGCGCCAGCGCCTCGGCCTCGGCTGCCGAGCGCGTACGCCCCAGCCGGGCGTCGAGCCCCTCGTCGCGGTGTGTCGCGACTTCGAACGGAAGCGGCGCACCGATGCTCGCGCAGGCGTGGGTGAGCTCGGGAAGGGTCAGGCCGACGCGGCGAGGCACGCCCGCCCACGGCTCGGTCGGCGCGCTCGGCGCGGGACCCAGGTCGATCGTGGTCATCGTAGGGTGACCTCCAGCCAGTCCTTGTGGCCCGGCTCAGGGGCCTCGAATCCGTCGAGCTCGCCTTCAGCGACCAGCACCCCGGCGCGAGCCTCGGCCTCGGCGATCTGTTCCTTGAACAGGTCGACCTGCTTGAGATGCTTGGCCAGGGTGTCGGCCGCGCGGTCATGCTGCTCGGCCACGCTTCGCAGCGCGGTGGCTCGCTCCTTCATCCGTCCACGGAGGGACTCGGCGGCCCGACCGTGCCACGGCACGGACTCCGCCTGCACCACCAGCTTGTCGGCACTCACTCGGATGTCGTCCGCCTGCTCTCGCAGACGGCTCACCCGACGACGGATCACGTCGCTCTCGCCGTACATATCCCTCCTCGGACAGGTCTCTGTGATGGTCCTACCCCGCTCGCGTCGTTCCTAAACGTAAAATCGTGAACTTTCTCAAAATCGATCGCGACGTCCTAGCGAAGGACGTCGGAGAGGCGGTCGAGGCTCTGCTCGATCTCGGCAGTGGAGCCGGCGAAGGAGAGGCGTACGAAGCGGTGCCCTTCGACGGGATCGAAGTCGACTCCCGGAGCCATCGCGACGCCCGTGCGGTCGAGGATCTGGTGGCACCACGACATGGTGTCGTCCGTCCAACGGCTGACGTCGGCGTACACGTAGAACGCCCCGTCGGCCGGCGCCATCTCGGTCACCCCGAGCGAGCCGAGCCCGTCGAGGAGGACGCCGCGGTTGGTGGCGTAGCGCGTCACATGAGAGTCGAGCTCGGCGTAGGCGTCCGGGGTGAACGCCGCGATCGCCGCGTGCTGGGCGAGGACTGGTGGACAGATCGTGAAGTTGCCGACCAAGACGTCGATCGCACGTCGCAGATGGGCTGGGGCGAGCAGCCAGCCGATGCGCCAGCCGGTCATCGAGAAGTACTTGGAGAACGAGCCGAACACGACCGCATCGCGCGAGGTCTCCCACGCGCTGCGGCCACGGCCACCGTCGCCGTAGGTCAGGCCGTGGTAGATCTCGTCCGAGATCAGCTGAATGCCGGCCTCCTCGCAGTAGCGCGCCAGCGCCGCCAGCTCCGCAGGGAGCAACATCGTGCCGGTCGGGTTTGCCGGGCTGGCCACCACGAGGCCCTTCAGGCCGATCCGTTCGTGCAGCTCTCGCACCTGCTCCACCGTCGGCTGGAAACGCTCGGCCGCACCGGTCGGGATCTCCACGACCTCGCAGCCGAGGGCCGCGAGCACGTTGCGGTAGCAGGGGTAGGACGGCCGAGCCATCGCCACCCGGTCGCCGGTGTCGAACGCTGCCAGGAAGGTCGCCAGGAAGCCGCCGCTGGCGCCCGTGGTCACGACGACGTCGTCGGGGGAGACCTCGATCCCGTGCCACGCCCGGTGGTGGCCCGCGATCGCCTGGCGCAGCTCGAGGATGCCGGTCGCCGGCGTGTAGCCCAGCGGGTCGCCGCTCTGCAGCAGCCGCACCGCCTCGGCGCTGACCGCCTGCGGCGCGCCCGTGGAGGGCTGTCCTGAGGTGAGCGAGATGAGATCGGCGTACGTCCGTTGCCGCTGGGCCGCCCGCTCGAGCATGTCCATCACGTGGAAGGGAGGCACGTTCGCGCGTCGGGCGACAGTCAGGCGATCCATAGAGGGAACACTAAGATGCAGTCCCAGAGGTCATAGGGGGACCCACGACATGAGCGAGCCTCAGCGAGCGACAGTCTCATGAGCTTTGACGTCCATCAGCTCGACATGTTCGTGCTGATCGGCTCCCTGGTCACGCTGCTCGCGATCCTCGCGGTGCAGGTGTCGACGAAGGCCGGGCTCCCGTCGCTGTTGATCTACCTGCTGATGGGTGTCCTCCTCGGTGAGTCGGTGCTCGGGATCCGGTTCGACGACGCTGCCCTCGCCCACGCGCTCGGCTTCGGGGCGTTGGCGCTGATCTTGGCCGAAGGTGGTCTGACGACGTCGTGGAAGGACGTACGTCCCTCCTTCGGTCTCGGGATGATGCTGGCCACCGTCGGGGTGGTGGTCTCGATCGGGATCGTCGCGGTGGGTGCGCACTATCTGCTCGGGCTGCCCTGGCAGCTCGCCTTCCTGCTGGGCGCGGTGACCTCGCCGACCGATGCGGCCGCGGTGTTCTCGGTGCTGCGGGTGGTGCCGCTGCCGAAACGGCTGACCGGTGTCCTCGAGGCGGAGTCGGGGCTCAACGACGCCCCGACCGTGGTGATCGTGACGCTCATCGCCAGCGGCGCGATCGCGGAGAACCCTCCGATCGTCGTGGCCGGCATCGTGATCGGCGAGCTGTTGCTGGGCATCGTGGTCGGCCTGCTCGTCGGCTTCGGAGGGGCCTGGCTGATGCGACGGGCCGCGCTGCCCTCCGCCGGCCTCTACCCGCTGGCCGTGATGACGCTGGCCTTCCTCGCCTACGGCGGATCGGCGTGGCTGCACGGTTCCGGGTTCGCGGCGATCTACGTGGCCGCGCTGGTGCTCGGCAACACCGACCTGCCCCACCGCGGGGCCACCAGGTCCTTCGCCGAGGGAGTCGCCTGGCTGGCCCAGATCGGGCTCTTCGTGATGCTCGGTCTGTTGCTCTCCCCGGGGCGTATCGACCTCCGGACGATCGGCCTCGCGCTCGCCGCCGGGCTGATCCTGACCTTCCTCGCCCGGCCCGCGTCCGTGCTGGTCAGCACGGTGGTCTCCCGGATGACGTGGCGGGAGACCGCGTTCGTCTCCTGGGCGGGTCTGCGCGGCGCGGTGCCGGTGGTGCTCACCACGATCCCCCTCGCCGCGGGCGTCGACGGTGCCGAGGACCTCTTCGACCTGGTCTTCGTGATGGTCGTCGTCTACACCCTGCTGACCGGACCGACGCTGCCCTGGGTCGCCCGGGTGCTCGGGGTCGGCCGTCCCAACGATCCGCGATCCCTCGACCTCGACGTCGCGCCGCTGGAGCAGATCGCGGCCGACCTCATCCAGCTCCGGATCCCGCGCGAGTCACGCCTCCATGGTGTCGAGATCAGCGAGCTCCGGCTGCCCGCCGGATCATCGGTGTCGTTGCTGATCCGCGACGGCCACAGCCTGGTCCCGGAGAGCACCACCGTCCTCCGCTCCCGCGACGTCATCCTGGTCGTGGTGCCACGTCACCAGCGTGAGCAGGCCGAACGCCGCCTCGAGATGGTCAGCCGGAAGGGTCGCCTGGCCGGCTGGCTGCGCTGAGCCCGTACGCGTCCTACTCGACCGGAGGGCTGCAGATCGTCGCGTCGGCCTTGGCGTTGACGGTCTTGTCGCCGCCGGTGACGTCGGGGAACTTCTCGCCGGTGATGACCACGATGCCGGGGATGTCGGACTTGGTCTCGACGATCTTCGCGTCGCCGAGCCAGCTCGCGACGAGCGCGGCGGAGGGAGCGTCCTTGTCGGGCGCCCACACCTCGACGGTCTTCAGCTTGGTGCCGCGGGGAGCGTTGCCGGTCCGGCCCTTGATGAAGCCCGCATCGACGAGATCCGTCATCGCCCGGGTGGCGAGACCGGCTCGAGTGCTCGCGTTGAGCACGGTCACGACCACCTGCGACGGATAGACCTCGGAGCCCTTCTTCACCGGGGTGTCCACGCACGGCCCGACGTCGACCTTCTGCGGGAACGGTGCGGTCATCGACCTCCATCCCCAGGCACCGGCCAGCGCGACCGCAACCGCGAGGACGGCGAGGATGATGAAGGTACGAAGTCCCGTGAGGGCCGAATCGAGCATGCCGCCGAGCCTAACCGCTGGTGTGCCTCTAACCGAGGCTGTGCACGCGGGCGTGCAGCACGTTGCGCTGCTGGAGCGCCGCCCGGAGCGCCCGGTGGAGCCCGTCCTCGAGGTAGAGCTCGCCGTTCCACTCGACGACGTGGGCGAAGAGGTCGCCGAAGAACGTCGAGTCCTCGTTGAGCAGAGCCACCAGCTGGAGGGTGTCCTTGGTGGTCACCAGCTCGTCGAGGCGAACCGTCCGAGGAGGCAGCGCAGCCCACCCCTTGGTCGTCAGACCATGGTCAGGGTAGGGGCGAGAGTCGCCGACACGCTTGAAGATCACCCTCGTGACTGTATCGCCCCAAGAACAAATACCAACACATGACTCCGTGCCCGACAGGAGATCGCCGGCTGCGCGCCGCCCCGGGCCACTTCGTTCAGATCCGCGCCCGGCCGCGTTGTCGTCGGTCGACGGCCAACACCGGGCCGCCTCCCTCCTCCGCCTTGCCGGACACGCACTGGAACGGCGCTCGCTTCGGCGCCCTGCCGGGCACGAAGTCATAGAGTCACCCCATGACGGATGCTGCTGCACTCTCGGAAGCGGTCGGACCCGGCTATCGGTTCGAGGGCGCAGCCCTCGAGCTCGGGGTGCTGATGGCAGACGCCGAGACGTTGACGGAGACGCCGATCCGCGTCCCACTGGGGATGCTGAACAGGCACGGCCTGGTCGCGGGCGCGACGGGCACGGGGAAGACGAAGACCCTTCAGCTGCTTGCCGAGCAGCTCTCTGCGGCCGGGGTGCCGGTGTTCGCCGCAGACATCAAGGGCGATCTCTCCGGACTGGCCGCCCCAGGCGAGTCGAGCGAGAAGCTGTCAGCGCGGGCGGCGTCGGTCGGGCAGACCTGGCAGGCGCGCGGCTTCCCGGTCGAATACTTCGCCCTCGGCGGGGAGGGCACCGGCATCTCGGTCCGGGTGACGGTCGAGGCCTTCGGCCCGACGCTCCTGGCCAAGGTGCTGGGACTCAACGAGACCCAGGAGTCCTCGCTCGGGCTCGTCTTCCACTACGCCGAGAAGGCCGGGCTGAAGCTGATCGGGCTCGACGACCTGCGGGCGGTGCTGCAGTGGCTGGTCTCGGCCGAGGGCAAGGCCGATCTCAAGGACCTGGGCGGCCTCTCGTCCGCGACGACAGGGGTGATCCTGCGTACGCTCATCGCCTTCTCCGACCAGGGCGCGGACGAGTTCTTCGGGGAGCCGGCCTTCGCCGTCACCGACTTCATCCGCAACGACGGGGACGCCGGGGTCATCTCGCTGCTCGAGCTGCCCAACCTGCAGGATCGGCCGGCGATCTTCTCGACCTTCCTGATGTGGCTGCTCGCCGAGCTGTTCCGGGCGCTGCCTGAGGTCGGCGACATCGACAAGCCGAAGCTCGTCTTCTTCTTCGACGAGGCTCATCTGCTCTTCAACGACGCCTCCGACGCTTTCCTCGACCAGATCACCACCACGGTCCGGCTGATCCGCTCCAAAGGAGTCGGGGTCTTCTTCGTCACCCAGAAGCCAACCGATGTCCCCGACGACGTGCTCGGTCAGCTGGGGTCCAGGGTCCAGCACCAGCTGCGGGTCGCGACGCCCAACGACGCCAAGGCGCTCAAGGCGAGCGTCAACACCTACCCGACCTCGTCCTACGACGACCTCGGCGCCGTCATCCAGACGCTCGGGATCGGCGAGGCGATCGTGACCGTCATGAACGAGCGCGGCGCGCCGACGCCGGTCGCCTGGACGCGGCTGCGGGCGCCCGAGTCGCTGATGGCTCCGGTGGAGGCTGCCGCGATGGAAGCCGCCGTGGCGGGGTCGCCGTTGGCGGCGAAGTACACCGCTGCCGTCGAGGTCGAGTCTGCCGTCGATCAGCTCGAGGCGAAGAAGGAGGCCGCGGCGGCCACCGAAAAGGCCGAGGCGGCAGAGAAGGCAGCAGAGAAGGCGGAAGCGAAGGCGGCGAAGAAGAGCGCTCCGAAGAAGCCCTCGGGCTCGCGATCTCGCTCCCGCGGCGACGAATCGGTGGTCGAGACGGTGGTGAACTCCACAGCGTTCCGGCAGGCCGCGCGCACCGCCGCAAGAGAGCTCGTCAGGGGAATCTTCAAGCGGCGCTGATTCTGATTCGCTCGGGGACGGGCAGAATCCTTATCGTCTGCTCATGCCCGACCTTCTCCTCCGGAACGTACGCATCGTTCCGCTCTCACCCCGGGCGAACGCGCCCGCCGGGGTGGTTGACGTTCTCGTTGCCGACGGTGTCGTGTCGGCGGTCGGAGAAGGCCTGTCCAGACCGGACGGCGTCGAGGCGTACGACGCTGGCGGCCGCTGGCTCGTGCCGGGGCTGTGGGACGCCCACACCCACCTCAGCCAGTGGACGCTCCGGGCCAGCCGGCTGGACCTCTACGGCACCCGCTCGCCCGCCGAGGCGCTCGCGCGGGTGGCAGCGGCCGCGCGCGCTCTCGATCGGCAGGGGGAGCCGGGCGAGGCGATCGTCGGGATGGGCCATTCGGCAGGCACCTGGGACCGCTGGGGCACGGTCGCCGAGCTGGACTCGGCGACCGGTGGCGTACCCGCGATCCTGGTCAACCACGACTTCCACCACGCCTGGATGAACACCGCCGCACTCGATGCCGTGGAACTGCCGCATCGCGAGGGCATGGTGGAGGAGACGGAGTGGTTCGAGACCTATCCGCGGGTTGCGGAGCTCTTCGAGTCCAGCGGGAGCACTCCGGCGGCCTACCGTCGGATGCTGAGTCGCACCGCCGCGCTCGGGGTCGTCGGGATGACCGACTTCGAGGTCGGTGTCCGGCTCGAAGACTGGCGGTCGCGGTGGACCTCCGGCTGCGACCTGGTCCGGATCCGGGTCGCGACCTACGCCGATCAGCTCGATGAGGCGATCGCCGAGGGCCTGCGTGCCGGCGACCCGCTGCTCCCCGGCGAGGACCGGCTGACGATGGGGCCGTTGAAGATCATCAGCGACGGCTCGCTCGGCACGCGGACAGCGTGGTGCTGCGACCCGTACGCGGACGACCCGGACAGCTGCGGGGCGCCGAACCAGTCGCCGGACGAGCTGCGCGGACTTCTGGGGAAGGCCCACGCGGCCGGCCTCGAGGTGGCCACGCACGCCATCGGCGACCGGGCGGTGTCGGAGGCTCTGGTGGCGTACGCGGCGACGGGTGCCCGCGGGAGCATCGAGCATGCCCAGCTCGTACGCCGCGAGGACCTGCCGCTGATGGCTCGGCTCGGGATCACCGCGTCGGTGCAGCCGGCGCACATCCTCGACGATCGCGAGATGACCGAAGGCGTCTGGCCGGGGCGGGAGGATCGTTGCTTCGCGACCCGCTGGATGCTCGACGAGGGCGTGCGGGTGACGCTCGGCTCGGATGCTCCGGTCGCGCCGCTCGATCCGTGGCTGGCCATCTCCGCCGCCGTCGGCCGCTCACGTGACGGCAAGGAGCCGTGGCACCCGGAGCAGGCGCTGACCGCTCAGGAGGCCCTGGCGGCCTCGGTCGACGGCCAACCCACGGTCGCGCCCGGGTCTCGCGGGGACCTGGCCGTGCTCGACATCGATCCGCTCCGGGCCTCGGTCGGCGACCTGGCCGCGATCGCCCACGGCGGGGTCGTGCTGACCACGGTCGGCGGGCGGGTCGTCCACCGGAGCGTCTAGCCGACCCCAGAAGAGCGCGAAGGCCCGGCCGTCATCGGCCGGGCCTTACGCAAAGGATCTTCAGACGCCGGTCATGCGGACCAGCGCACCGAGTCGTCGACGAAGTCGGCGAACACGTGAACACCGCGCAGGTCCTGTCGCTCGTCCATGAGCTTGGTCAGGGCACTGGCGTGCCGGAACTTGAGGCTGTGCTGCTTCGTGGAGCTGTTCGCCTCAGGCTTTGTCGCGGTGAGTGTTTCCATCGAGGTCCCCCCTGCAACGGATAGATGGTCTACATCGTGGTTTGTCCTGCGCATCGAGCATCCCGCCCGCAAGTCGCCGGCAGGTTGTTTGAACGTTACAAGCCGGTTTCGGTAAAAGAAATGTCTGACGATGCCTGCACTGGTATCTGCCGAGCGATAGGGCCGAATCTCGCTAGACAAAGAGGGCGGAAGGTCATTCCACGGCTGATCTGAGCGTGTCGACGGCCTGGCGGGTCTGCTCGAGGAGCCGAAGCGCGGCGCTCGCGTCGGGCAGGTTCGGCTCCGGGGACCAGAGCTGGTCGGCGTCGCTGATCGGGGAGGCTCCGTCGATGATCGGGTCGAGGTCGGTCACCAGCGCGCCCTTCGACAGGTCGCCGGCCAGCGCCGAGCGGATCGCCTCGCCGTCGATCGGGCGCGCCGAGGCGATCAGCGTGGCGTTGCCGAACCTTGCGCCCGCGAGCGCGGAGCCCTGCACGATCATCGCGACATGCTCGAAGACCGTACGCAGCGTGGCGAGCTCACGGCGGGTGAAGAGCAGCTCGGGGCCGGCGACGGAGTTCAGCACCAGCCGACCCTCCTCGCGCAGCGCGCTCCGCGCCGCCGTCATGCACTCCAGCGAGGTGAAGGCCGGCGGGATCCGGTTGCCGACGAAGATGTCGATGACGATGGCGTCGTGCTCCGAGCCCGGGTGGGCCTCCAGCCACGAGCGCGCCTCAGCCGTCTCCATGGTGATCCCGGCGGGCAACGGGAACCGGGACCTGGTGAGCTCGACCAAGGCGGGTTCGAGCTCGACGACCGTCTGGGTGGTCGCGGGCCACCGGTGGGCGACGGCGCGGGGGAGCGCGAGCAGCGCGCCGCCCAGGACTGCGGTCGTACGAGGTGCCTGATCACCGAGCGCAGCCAGCATCCACCGGATCGAGGCGAGCTTCGGCGGCTGCGCGGGGTCTCCGAGGTGGGACTGCGCGACGCCGTCGATATCGATGGCCCAGCCGTCCGGCTTTCGTACGAGATCGGCGGTGCTGCCGTCCGAGAAGATGATGCGCTCACGGCTCCCGGTCGTGCCCGAGGGTGTTGACATACGTCGATCCTGCCAGACACCATCGCGCCCGGACCGGGACATTCCGGTAGCCTGCTGGCGTCGTTGATATGCGCGGCGTTACTCGGACATCGGGACTCGGACATCGGGCGTGAGGAGCTCTTGCGGTGGAGATATGGGAGGTCGCCGAAAATGACGACCGGATCGAGGGTCTCACCGCTGATGGCAAGCCGGATCCTGCGTACGCCGCCTCGCTCGGACTGAAGGATGCGCCGCTGGGCCGTCGCGCGATCGCGGCCGCCGTCGACATCGCCTGCTACCTGATCCTGCAGGTCCCCTACCTCGTCTTCACGTTCCCGCTGCTGCTGAAGCTGGCCCAGGGAAAGTTCGGCTTCGCCCGGTTCCTGAGCCACCCCGACTTCCTGCTGGCGGCCATCGCCGGCGGTACGACCATCCTGCTGACCCTGATCTTCGTCATCGTCCAGATCGTCATGCACGGCCGCCGTGGGGTCACGCTGGGAAAGTCCCTCGCCGGGATCCGCTCGATCAACGTCAAGACCCTCGAGCGACCGGGAGTCGGCCGGTCTTTCCTCCGGGCACTGGTCCTGTGGGGCTCCGGGATCATCCCGATCGCGCCGATCGTCTTCCTGGCCTCGCCTCTCTTCGACAAGGAGAAGCGGAGCCGCGGCTGGCACGACAAGGTCGCCGAGATGTGGATGGTCGACGTGCGCGAGGGTCTCGACCCCTACGACGAGAAGCGGATGCGCATCGCTCGGAAGACGGTCGCGGCTGCGCCCGTCGCGGAGCGGAAGTCGCTGCCCTCGCTCAGCACCCCCAACGCGCAGGATGCCGGCAGCTACCGTCCCTCGGGCCGGGTCAGTGCCGGCGTGCTCGGCGTCTCCCGCCCGAAGGCGAGGCCTGAGGAGCCCGGGGCCTCGCCCGGCGGGGCGCTCGCGACCCCGCAGTCGGGGCCGGTGGCACCGAAGCCGGTGGCGCCGGCGATCCCGCCCTCGCGCGCCGTGACGCCCAACCAGGGTCAAACGGTGCCGCCGCCTCCGACGCCGACTCCCAGCCCGGCTCCGACTCCCACGCCGGCTCCGCTCCCGCTCCCGACCCCGACTCCGGCGCCGAACCCCACCCCGAGTCCCACCCCGAATCCCATGCCGACCCCCGCCCCGGGCCAAACCCCTGCGCCTACGACCGGCGGCCAGCAGCTTCAGTGGCAGGCGCGCCCTCGGGGCATCATGCTCAAGGTCGACTCCGGTGAGCGGATCCCCGTGTCCGGCCTGGTGCTGGTCGGCCGTGACCCCGCCCTGACGGAGAACACGCTCGGGGCGCGTACGGTCTCGATCATCGACGTGTCGGTCTCGAAGACCCACCTGTCCCTGCGCCCCAGCGGCGACGGTGTCGAGGTCACCGACCGAGGCTCGACCAACGGCACCGTGGTGATCCACGAGGGCGCCACCCGGCGGCTGAACGCCTGGGAGCCGGTGCTCGCCCCGGTCGGCGCGATGATCCGCTTCGGCGACCGGTCCGCCCTGGTGCGTCGCGGGTGACCGCCACCGCCGCCGCACGATCGCGCGGCACGCTTTCTAGGCACGTTGACGAGGGGAACGAAGGATGAAGGTCAAGCTCACTCTGCATCGGCCTGGTGTAGCGCCTGCGGATGTGATCGTCACCGCCGACTCCACGGCGACGGCGGGCGACGTCGCTCGGCACATCGCCGACGCCGACCCGGCGCGCTCCGTGATCGCGGGTGAGCACGACGTCCTGACGCTGGCAGTCGCCCCGCCGACCGCCGATCGGATGGAGCCCCTCGAACCCGACGTACCCATCGGCGATGCGCCGATCGGGTCCGGCTTCGCGGCCGCGGTCGTCAACATGGGCCCGGACAACGAGATCACCGGTTCGCGCCGCAAGAGCGTCGGTGTACTGCGCGCGATCGACGGTCCGGTGCGGGGGCAGGCGTTCCCGCTGACCACCGGTCACGCCTCGATCGGCCGTGGCCCCGAGAACGAGATCGTGCTCGCCGACCCGATGGTCTCCAAGCGCCACGCCCGCATCGAGGTGGACCGCTCGGTCGAGCTGGTCGACCTCAACTCGGCCAACGGCGTCGTCGTCGACGGCACCCAGGTCTCCCGCGTACGTCTGGCGCCGGACACCCCCGTCGTCATCGGCGGCACCACGCTGGTCATGCAGCTCTCGGCAGACTTCCTCTCCGCCGTCGAGGACCCGGTGCTGGAGCGCGGTGGTGGCCTGCTCTTCAACCGCAGCCCGCGGGTCGACGTCCGCTATCCCGGCACCGAGCACCCGCCGCCGTGGATGCCGACCGAGATGCAGAAGAAGCTGTTCCCGTGGTTCGTGCTGATCGCGCCGATCATCATGGCGCTCTCGATCTACGCGATGACCGGCCGCGCCCGGGCGCTGCTGCTGGTCATCATGACGCCGATGATGGCGATCGGAAACTACCTCAACCAGCACCGCCAGGCCGGCGCGAAGCAGGACCACGAGATCCAGCTCTTCGAGCGGCAGTTCGAGAAGCTGGAAGAGGTCTTCTACCGCAGCAAGCCCGAGGAGGAGCTCGCCCGCAACGAGGAGGTCCCGCCGGTCGCGGAGGTCTTCGAGCAGGCGATGCAGCTCGGCCCGCGGCTGTGGACCCGGCGTCCGGAGCACTGGAACTTCCTGGCCGTACGCCTCGGCACCACGCGCGCCCTGTCCCGCAACTCGATCGCCGAGCGCGACACCCAGAACGGTCTGCCCGACTACATCGAGCGCATCGACCGTCTGAAGGAGCGCTACAAGTACGTCGACGACGTGCCGCTGCTGGAGTCGCTTCCCGCGGTGGGCTCCGTGGGTGTCGCCGGTCCGGCTGGTCCGGCGGCCGACGCGATGCGCGGCATCGCGGTGCAGCTCTTCGGCCTGCACGCTCCCAACGAGGTCGTCAGCGTCGCCTTCGCCGACCCCGACTGGGTCGAGGAGTTCGAGTGGCTCAAGTGGCTGCCGCACACCACCTCCGAGACCAACCGCTTCAAGGACATGCCGCTGGCCGACTCCGCGCCGACGGCGAACGCCCTGCTCAGCGCGCTGGAGGAATACATCATGCGCGCCGGACGGACCGCAGAGCACCGCGGCCCGTTCCCGGAGAAGTGGAACCCGATGCAGTACGGCACCGACGTCGCTCGGGCCGGCGAGGAGACCAACGCACGGGTCCAGGTCTCGATCATCGTCTTCGTCACCAACGACGCACCCGTGGACCGGGCCCGCCTGGTCCAGGTCCTCGAGCGGGGTGCCGATGTCGGCGTACATGCCGTGTTCCTCTCCTCGACCGTCGAGGCGCTGCCGGCGGTGTGCCGCAGCTATCTCGACGTCAGCGACGGTCTGGAGCGCGCCACCGTCGGACTGGTCCGCAACGGCGACCTCTTCCAGGGCGTCACCGTCGAGGGTGTCTCCAACGCCTACATGGAGATGTTCGCCAAGCGGCTCGCGCCGGTCGTGGACGCAAGCACCGTCGTCCACGACTCCTCCGACCTGCCGAACTCGGTCGGTTTCCTCTCCCTGGTCGGCAACGAGGTCGCCGAGGACCCGCACTCCATCATCGAGCGCTGGCGGCAGAACAACTCGATCATCGACCGCTCCGACCGGCCGCGGCCGCGGCTGAAGAAGGCGGGGAACCTGCGCGCCATCATCGGCCAGGGTGCCTCGGACGCGATGACGCTGGACCTGCGTACGCAGGGCCCGCACGCCCTCGTCGGCGGCACCACCGGTGCCGGTAAGTCCGAGTTTCTGCAGGCATGGGTGCTCGGCATCGCCTCGGCCCACTCGCCGGACCGGGTGACGTTCCTCTTCGTCGACTACAAGGGCGGCTCGGCCTTCGCCGACTGCATCGACCTGCCGCACTGTGTCGGTCTGGTGACCGACCTGAGCCCTCACCTCGTACGCCGTGCGCTGACCAGCCTCAAGGCCGAGCTGCACCATCGCGAGCACCTCTTCAACCGGAAGAAGGCGAAGGACCTTCTCGAGCTAGAGAAGCGGCAGGACCCGGAGTGCCCGCCCGCGTTGGTGCTGGTGATCGACGAGTTCGCCGCTCTGGCCGGCGAGGTGCCGGAGTTCGTCGACGGCGTCGTCGACATCGCGCAGCGAGGCCGTTCGCTCGGCATCCACCTGATCATGGCGACGCAGCGTCCGGCCGGTGTCATCAAGGACAACCTGCGGGCCAACACCAACCTTCGTGTCGCGCTGCGTATGGCCGACGAGACCGACTCCAAGGATGTCGTCGACGACCCGATCGCCGGGACCTTCCCGCCGTCCCTGCCGGGCCGCGGCATCGCGAAGACCGGGCCGGGTCGGCTGACCCCGTTCCAGTCGGCGTATGCGGGCGGTTGGACGCGCGACGACGAGGTGGTCACCGCCGACGTGAAGGTCGCCGAGCTCAAGTTCGGTTCGATCACCGAGTGGGAGCCGGAGCGTCCGCCGGAGAGCGACTCGCACGACGAGGACCTTGGCCCCAACGACCAGAAGCGGATCGTGGCCACCCTGATCAAGGCATCCGCCAGCGCCGGGCTGATGACCCCGCGGCGTCCATGGCTCGATGACCTGGCGACCGTGGTCGACATGCGCGACCTCCCGTTGGAGGGTGACGGCCAGATCCTGTTGGGGCTCGCCGACATCCCGGAGCGGCAGCAGCAGAACGCGATCTACTTCGCTCCCGACCGCGACGGCTCGCTGCTCATCTTCGGCTCCTCGGGGTCGGGTAAGTCGACGATGCTGAAGACGATCGCGACCGCCGCCGGCGCCCGACCGGAGCTCGGCAGGGTCCAGGTCTACGGTCTCGACTTCGCCTCCGGGGCGCTCGGCGCGATCCAGCGTCTTCCGCACGTCGGCTCGATCATCGACGGCGACGACGCCGAGCGTCTGCAGCGTCTGATGCGCACCCTCGAGCGGGAGATGGACCGCCGCTCCGAGCTCTTCTCCAAGGCTTCGGCCGCCAACCTCACTGAGTACCGCGAGATCGCGGACCCGTCGATGTCGCGCATCCTGCTCCTGATCGACAACTATCCGGAGTTCAAGAAGGAGTGGGAGATCGCCGCCGGCCGCGCGCCGTTCTACCAGTCCTTCATGCGGGTCCTCGGCGAGGGCCGCCCGCTCGGCGTCCACGCGGTGATCACCGCCGACCGCAGCGGCTCGGTGCCGACCGCGGTCTTCGCCAACATCCCGCGCCGCGTCGTCATGCGACTCTCCGACCCGAGCCAGTACGTCCTGGTCGGAGCTCCCAAGGACGTGCTCAACGAGCAGTCGGCGCCCGGCCGTGCCGTCGTCGACAAGGCCGAGGTGCAGCTCGCCGTCCTGGGCGGCACGACCAACGTCGCCGAGCAGACCAAGGCTCTCGACGAGCTCGTCGCCCAGCTGCGTGCTCAGGGTGCTCCCGAGGTCGGCGAGATCGGCGCCCTGCCCACGAAGGTCTCCAGCCGGTCCCTTCCCGCGCAGGTCGACGGCCAGCCCGTCTTCGGCATCGCCGACGACACCCTGGCGCCTCGCGGCTTCGAGCCGATCGGTTCGTTCATCGTCACCGGCCCGCCGCAGTCCGGCAAGACCAACGTACTCAAGGCGCTCGTGGAGTCCATGGAGCGCTTCGACCCCGAGGTGAAGCTGTTCCACCTCGGCAGCCGTCGCGCCATGCTCGGCGACTTCCGGCCCTGGGTGCGCAGCGCCACCCGCCCCGACGACGAGAAGACGCTCGTCACCGAGCTCGCCGAGATCGTCGCCGACGAGTCCTTCCCCGGTCGCATCATGATCGTCGCCGAGGACATGACTCATCTGGCGGACGGTCCCGCCGACCGCCCGATGCGGGCCCTGCTGCAGGCGATCAACAACTCCGACCACCTCTTCGTCGGCGACGCCGACGTCACCCGCGCCGGCGGCGGCTCGGGTGTCATGGGTGAGTGGAAGGCCGCCCGCCAGGGAATCGTGCTCAAACCGGACACCTACGACGGCGACACGCTGTTCAAGGTTCCGTTCGGAAAGCTCAAGCGCACCGACTTCCCAGCGGGTCGTGGAATCTTCGTCCAGGCCGGTCGGACAGTGACCATGCAGATGCCTCTGGCGAGCGACAACGAGAACGACGTATGAACGAGGCAACGAATCCGTTTTTACCCTTCACAGGGAAGAAGAGAGTGGCCTACGGTTGCCACCGGCGCGTCCGCTGACGGGGCGTCTTGAAATGAAAACTGCGGGAAAGGGAATGATCGATGAGTGACTTCGGGGCAACATACGACGAGATGACCGGCACCGCCGACAAGCTCGACCAGGGCAAGGACACGATCGAGTCCGCGCTGGACGAGTGCCAGGGTTACGTCGACGAGCTCGTTCAGGACGGGTTCAAGACGGAGAAGGCGTCGGGCAAGTTCCAGGACGGCTACTCGGAGATGACCACGGGTCTGAAGGACGCCATCGCTGGTGTCGAGGACATGGCTCAGGCTCTGCGTGACATGGCCACCGCGATCCAGGACCTGGACTCGCAGCTCGCCGGCGGCTGATCCGCCGGGTTCTATGGTGGGGCGCAGGCGATCACGTCTGCGCCCTGCCATAGAAACGGATTTCGTACCAGCCCACTGTTTCGTCTAGGGAGAAGCAGACCTTTCGTATGGACTTTTACATCGACCTCGCTCAGCTCAACACCGTCAAGGACGAGCTCGGCAAGATCACCAAAGAGTTCGAGGACGCAGAGAACAACGCGGACGACCTCGAAGATGCCATCGGCGACCCTTATGGGCGCAACGAGCTCCGCGAGGCCGCGGAAGATTTCGAGGACCGGTGGAATCACAAGCGCGACGAGCTCAAGGACAGCCTCAACGACGTTCTCGAGCACATCAAGGGCGTGATCGAGAACGTTGAGAAGTGGGACACCGACACCGCGATCCAGCTGTCCGTCCCAGAGGTAAAGGCCGAGAAGGCCGGGGCCTAGGCCGGCTGAGCGGGTAGGAGACGACAGTGACATTTATGGAACCGTCCCCCAAGGGACGCACGATCAGGCCCGTCGACGGTGAGCCCGGGGCAATCAGCAAGCGCGGCACGAAGATCGAAGAGCTCGGCGACATGATGCTCAACAGCGCCCTCGTCTTGCAGAACATCGCCGACAACGCCTTGGGTGGCGAGTCGATGAAGGGCAAAGCCATCAATGCCCTTCGTGACTCGATCGGCGACTCCCACGAGACGCTCAAGCAGGCTGGGGAGCTCTACAAGCCGGTCGGTCCGGTGATCAAGGCCTACGGCGACGCCCTCGAGGATGTTCAGCCGAAGATCCAGACGGCTGTGACCGAAGCGCAGGACAAGTACAGCCAGTACATCTCCCTGCCGGGGGACAAAGACGACAGCCAGACCGAGGAAGAAGGCGGCCTGCTCGGAATCGGCGGCACCGACAAGGAAGAGGCTGCTGAGAATCAGGCGAAGGCCCAGGCCTACCAAGACTTCGTCGAGAAAGCGACTGAGTTCGACACGCACTACGACACCTGGGAAAACGCCTTCGAGGCGGCAGCAAACGGTATCGAGGACAAGACCGCGGGCAGCATCGAGGACAGCGCCTGGTCAGACTGGGCCGATGTACTGAAGGTCGTTGGGACGATCGTTGCGATCGCCGCCCTGTTCACCGGGATCGGCGCTCTTATCTGGCTCGGTGTTGCGATCGGAGTGGCTGCCACGGCCGTGACCGCCATGCAGATGGCGAATGGCGAAGCTAACTGGGGTGATCTAGCACTAGCCGCATTAACCATCATTCCGGTCGGGAAACTCGGGAACCTGTCGAGATTTGGTCACGGCACCAAATTGGGAGGCGTCGCAGCCTTCAAGGGAATGTTCTCGGGGTCTGGCGCTATCGGAAAGCCACTGTTGAGTATCGCCGACGACAGCATCGTCGGCGCATGGCGTTCAGGCGGGCTGAGCGCGGTCGGAAAATTCTTGGGCACGGGTAGCGCCAGGGGACTCACGGGCGTGGTTGACGACAATCTTCGCCTGTACACGACTAGCCAGTTGTCCTTCGGCCTCGCCGAACGCGTCGCACATATGGGCATCGTGCAGGGTGTCTCGACTGGTGTCGGCAACCTGAACTCGCTCAATGGGTGGGTCGGAAACCTAGGGATGCCCAATATCAAGCTTCCTGAAGCGATCGATCAGGGCTTGGGTGTGGTCTTCTGATGATGGTGACCAACTCCCCGGGTCAGATCTGGACAGTGCGAGGGCTGGACGACTTCTCGGCCCCTGGCTGGTTCCCGATTCAAGCCGACATCTCCCCAGAGGAGAAGGCCGAATGGGTGCGGCAGGCTGAGTCAGCGCTGGGTGCCGTTGTCGGTGTGGAGCGGTGGGACGGTGTGCCGACCTCCCCTGACGATGTGCGCGATCTCCTGGGCCGGGCGTTCGACGAGGCCCAACTCATGGATGCTGCGGCCACTTTCCAGGTCTGGCCCGTGCTCGGCCCGGTCGCCGTGATGTGCCGGGTGATGCTCCTGACGAGTGACTCGGTGCCGACGTGGGGGTCGAAGGATGGCGCTGCGTTGCATGTGATCGAGAGCAAGCACTTGGGCGCCGGTCTTCAGTTCACGCCACAGACGCGCATCGAGTCTGAGGGCAGTGCCACTGACATCCAGGCCATCGATCTGATCTTCTATGACGGCACTGCGGCCGTCGTGCTGACGGTTGAACCGACCTTCGGGGCAGTGCTCGCGAACGTCCTCCCGGGGTTGCAGACACTCATGGACACGATCTGGGTCGAGCGACCTGACGGGTCCGTCTTTGTTGGGGTTGTGCCTGACGGCATGGCTGAGGATTCGTGGGAGGTCGAGACGTCATGAGTTCGATGGGATTGCGCGAACAGCTCGGGATGGCGAAGGACCCCGACTTCGTGATCGATGTTCCTGAGGGGTGGTCCAAACGCGACGTCACGTCCGAGAGCATGGATTCGATGCTGGAGAGCCTGAAGACGCAGTTCATGCGGGCTCATCAGCCGGCGATGTACACCAGCATGAAGCGCCTTGTCGCGGAGGCGTTCGAAGGGATGAAGCAGAGCGGGGCGGTCGGGTTCTACGCCCCGGTCGATGCACCGGAAGGCACCTTCCTCATGCCGGCATCGATCATCGCCAGGATCAAGCGAGCAGAGGGTGGAGCATCGCTCGATTCGTACGTCCGGTCGCTGATCGATCAGCGAAGTGCGGAGCAGTTGTTCGGTGATCCGCGGATTCTTCGTTACGAGGAGAGGACGGCCGTCCGTGTCGAAGGCCAGGAGTTCATCAACAACTCCGTCACGTACCTGAGCCCTATTCCTGGTAGTTCGCGTAAGCGCGCTGTCGAGTTCGTGGCGTCGCTGATCAGCCTCCCCCGGGACGAGAACCCGGAGTGGACTGCCGGGCAGAAGTCGCTGATAGATCTATGTATTTCCTCGCTACGCTGGAGAGATTCCAAGAATTGAAAACGGATAGTCGAAAAATTCAGAATCGAAAGGTCCAGAAAAAGGTCGGCCAGTGGCTGTCCATCTGGTGTGTGGTCTTTGGATTGCTGCATGTGCTGTGGATCCAGTCCTTCACCGTGACGGTGGTGCCGTCCGTCTCCGGGCTTGACACCCCAGATGCTCCCACCGTCATCTTGAGTATTGTGTTCGGGATTCTTTTGCTCATCGTGGGCGGGCTGATCGGGCACCTATCCGATAGCCAGCCATCCGTCATTGTGGGGCGCTGGGCTCCGGTCAAGCGCGCGATCCTGCTGGTCCTTTCGCTTGGTGCGCTGGTCCGGGTCGTGATCGGAGTACCGAGCCTCGGTGAAGGCTCACTGATGACAGTGGTCGCCGAGGTCTGGTTCTTGGTCGCCGGTGTGGCTGGATTGGTGTTGTGGTTCGCGTTGCTCGGACGTAAGCGCGAGTTTCAGGGCTAGGGACGATCCTTCAAGCGGTGTGGGCCGGGGCCTTCGTGCAGAAGCACGAGGGCCCCCGCCCGTTTGTCATGCCAGGTCGCGGCGCCGCGGGCGAAGGTCCATTCGATCGGCGGGGCAGTGGGGCGCAGCATGGCTAGGACCCGTACGGTGTTGCCGCTCGGAATCTCGGGGACCGTTGGGGTGAATCGCCCCGGTCTAATGGAGGCGTTCATCCCACGGAACGACTCCACGGCGAGATCGGTCACGTCCCACCAGCCGAGCACGAGGCGTCCTACCGAGAGACCACCGACACCAACCAGTACCCTGAAACCCGGTCCTCACTGGGGCCGGATCCAAGTAACCGAGAGTCCATGAAACCTGGGGCGATTCAGCCCGAGGGCCGAGGGCCGAGGGCTACACCCTAGTCACCGGCCGAGACGTCGGCACGAACAGGGGCAACGACGGTACATTGTCCTGCACGGATCCCCGCGGCGGGTGCCGTAGCGTCGGTGCCCCTACATCGAGACGACGCCGAGGGATGCCAAGATGAGGAAGATACCGCCGCCGCCGAAGATCATGAAGATTGCGCCGTAGTTGATGATGCGACCGCCAACGGAGCCACCGTGGACAATGGCGCTGGAGTCGGGGTCGGCGGGGTCGTACATGATCTCGATGATGTCGCCAACCTTCCCGTCGTGGAGATGGTCGACCTCACCGACGTGCTGGACGCCAGCGGCGTCCCGGTACTCGTAGCGGGCGTGGACGTACGTCTCCGTCGTGCTCGACTCGATGAACGAGGACCGGTAAGTCTCTTTATGAGCGCTGCGGATGGTCGCCTGGGCGTGGGGCCAGGCCAGCACACGCCGCTGGCGGCGTGCCAGGTACCAGGCCAGCCAAGCCGGGAGGATCAGCAGGGCAACGCCGACTAGCAGTGCGGCGATAGCGCCAGTGCTCATCAGATCTCCGTATCCCCAAGGCGATCGGGCCCACACTCTAGTGGACCGTTCGGCCGTACCTGTTCAGCAGGTCATGTAGCGTTTTCCTTCGGCGCGGATGGCGTTGTTGGCCGTGCTTCACACGACCCTGAGCCCGGCCGCGACCGTGGCTACGGTGAGGTGGGCCAGTCGACGGACCACTGCGCCCCGAGCGAGGCCTTCGGTAACCGCAGACCCGACACCAGCGGTCGATGCCGTCGCCGGGTTCGACGACTTGGCACAGCAAAGGTTCGAGCTGCAATGTACGACGAACGGAGCGAGGCGTGTCGGCTGGCGGGAGTTTCGATGCAAGTGACAAGCAGGGTGAGTGACCAAGAACATGACGTTGCCGAGCGTGCTTCGGGCGGCTCGTCACGGCACACTGCGACGGATGGAGGTTGAGTAGTGCCGAAGGCTGCTGCGCTGTCGCCTGAGGAGTGGGCTACCGGGCGATATGGGTTCCAGGGGTTCGATCTCGAGGAGCTCAATCAAGTAGTTCGTGATTTTGCGTTCATCGAGCTGCATGAGGCATCCCGACGGGAGCGGCGGCCGGTAGCGATAAGGGTGGGGGCGAAAGTGCTCCCATGGATCGTTGCGCTACTGCTTGGTGGTCCGCTCATCATGACCATCCTCTTCGCGGGAGGTGGGTCGCAAGGTTACAGCGAGACGTTCCTGATCGGGTGGGCCAGCGCTGGGTCGGCCATGGGTGGCCTGGCTCTGCTCTACTTCTTCGTGCCCTGGATGCTGCAGCCGCACCGACAATGGCCGCGGACGCCATTCGCCATCTCAGTCTTGATTGCGGCTCCGGTCATTGCCACGCTCGTCATGGTCTACCGCGTCGACGCGGAGATCTATCCTCGATTGCCGATGGTGGTGCCAGTGTGGATGTGCCTGGCACTGGTGGTCGCGGTGATCGTCTGCTGCTACCGCTTCTACAACAGGACGAAGCCGCCTGTCGTCGATCTCGACGCGCTCTCCGCCGAGGAGATCGAGGTGCTCAAAAAGTCCAGGCACCGCGCTCTGAAGGTCCTGCGGTCGAGAAGCGTCGTGGCGTACAAGGACTTCGACAGGTACGACGCAGCGCCGCTATGGGAGGGCGAGTCAGCTTGTGGGTGAGCTGGTCTGTTTGCCACGGCGGTTGTAGCTGGCGGCGAGGCGGTAGCGCTTCCCCCTTCGGGGCGCGTACGGGCCCGCGGCGGATGAGGGCGTTGCGGAGGTCCCGGGTGCCGGTGTCGAAGTGCCAGTTGAGGGCGAAAGACGCGGCGAGCATGACGAGGCCGCCGGCTGCGAGGAGCAGGCCAGATCCACCGTGTGCGGCGTATGTCTCCTGGGAGCCAAGACCGTTTCCAACTCGTGTCTGGACAGAGCTGACGGACGTGAGCCTGGTGCGTTCCGATCTGGCCACCTGGAAATCGTCCGCGTCGCTCGAGGCGGCCCTGAAGGACGTCGATTTCCCACCAAGGACGTCCAGATCACCGCGCTGGCGATCAACCCGGAGTGGATTGCCAAGGCGGGCGAGTAGCTAGACGCGGACTGGTTCGTGACCGCATGAGCCGAGATCTTGTTCCTCCACGTGAGGCGTCGGAACGCCGGCGACGACGGTGTAGCGGACATCACCATGCGACACGCCGAAGTAAAGATCGACCGGCGCGGGGCGGGCTTGCCAAGGTGACGCATACCTCTCGATCTCGGGAACAGCCACTTGTTGAAGGGACTCTTCATGCGCACTCGCACCACCGTCCGGACCGCTCGACTGGCCGCCGGCGGCCTCAGCCTCGGCCTGGCGCTCACGTTGACCGCCTGCGGCTCCGATGACAGCAAGGACGACGCTGCGGTCGAGACCGAGACGAGTGCGTCGGCGTCCGAGTCCGCATCCTCCGCGGCAGCGCCCGCAGGCGACGAGGTCGAGGTGAAGATCGGGAAGACGCTCGAGGACCCCGACATGGGCGACACGATCGAGGTCATCTCCGCCGTACGGGACTTCCAGTCGACGGAGGAGGCCGAGCTCATCGCCGAAGGCGGGGAGATCGTGCTGCTCCAGGTCAAGGTCACTCCCGGGAAGGAGTTCGGCGGCCTGATCCAGGACGGGAACTTCCAGATCTCCTGGGACAACGGGGCGGACTTCTGGTCACCCGACACCGACGAGGTGGCCGCGGAGCTGACCGCTGCGAAGCGTACGCCGTTCGAGGACGTGGCGCGCCGCGACGGCGGTGAGCACACCGGATGGATCGCCTACGAGGTGGACGAGAAGGCCGACACGTACGTCGTCGAGTACGAGCGTTCCGGCGCGAAGGTGATCGGCTCGGACAAGACCATCGCCGAGTTCAAGGAGCAGGTGGAGATCCCCGCCGGCTGACTCACGACAACCTGTTCGGCGGAGACCGGCACGTAGGTAGCCGGTCTCCGCGGGCGCTCGTTAGGATCTGGGCGTTCGTTGTCTCGGAGAGGGGACTTCAAGGTGCATTCTGAGGCACGTCGTCGAGCAGGACTCGTTTCCGTCGCCAGCCTGGCGCTCGTTGCAACCGCCTGCTCGGGTGACCTCCCGGCCTCGGTGGAGGAGGGCACAGAGGTCACCGTCGCGTGGACCGAGTCCTTGACGAGCACAAATCCGGCGAGCAAGGCGAACGCGACCGACGGGAATCTCGACATCGCCTCGCTGACCCGTGGAGCCTTCGGCACCCTGGTCACCGACACCGTCGAGATGGACGAGACCTTCGGCAAGGTCACGATTGAGGGCGGCGAGCAGCCTCGGGTGCGCTACGACCTGGCTGAGCCCAACTGGTCCGACGGAGTGCCGGTCGACACGGCCGACCTCATGCTCGCCTGGGCGGCGACCTCGGGCTACTTCCGCACTCCGAAGGAGGGAAGCCCGGACGGCGGGGTCGACTTCGGCGCGGTGTCGACCGGGCTGACCAAGAGCGCCTACATCCCCGAGGTAGACGAAGGCGCGCGCGCCATCGAGGTTCCGCTCGTGGTCCCGGTGGTCGACTGGCGTACAGCTCTCGACGTCGCCGTCCCGGCGCACGTCGTCGGGCAGAAGGCGCTCAAGATCGAGGACCCGATCGAGGCCAAGGAGGTCGTCGAGACCGCGATCGAGGAGTCCGACACCGCGAAGCTGACCAAGATCGCGGAGGCGTGGAACAGCGCGTTCACGGTCGCTGAGGACGGCAAGGCGTCCGAGGAGGCGCTGCTCTCCAGTGGGCCCTACCGGATCTCGAAGATCGCTGCCGGCGAGAGCGGGCAGGAGGTCGACCTGGAGGCCAACCCGGAGTACGCGGGTGAGGCCAGGCCGACGTACGAGCAGGTACGCCTCACCCCGGCGAGCGCCGATGCCCTGGGCAGCCTCGGCGAGAAGGTCGACGTCGTCCAGGTCACCCCGACCAAGGCCAACCGCAAGCAGGTGCGCGACCTCGAGCGCCGCGACTACGGCGTCGCGAACGCCAACGACGGCACCATGTGGGCGTTGATCCTCCGCACCGACCGTGGCCTGTTCAAACGCAAGAACAGCCGCACGTCCTTCCTGCGAGCAGTGCCCCGCGGCGACATCGCCGAGGGCGGTGCGGGCGATTGGGCCGAGGCGTACGAAGCCACCGACGTCGTGCTCTTCCCGCCGGGCGGCGAGAGCTATCAGATCGCCACGGAGGACTCTGGGTTTTCCACGAAGTTCGGAGCCTCCGCAGACGCGACCGCCCCCCGCGGAGCCAGGGTGTGTGTCGCCTACGACAAGTCGAGCCCGTTCGCCTCGGGTGCCTACGACACCATCGCGAACGTCGTCGACGACGAGGGCTGGTCAACCACCGACTGCGGTGTGTCCTCGGCCGACAAGCTGATCTCCGGCAACAAGTGGGACGCCGTCCTCATCCGCATCCCGATCCCGCAGACCCCCGAGGAGATCGAGGCTCAGTGGGGGAGCAAGGGCAGCCGGAACGCGACCGGTGGCGGCGATCGCGACCGCGACCGGTTGATCAGCGAGCTGGCCCGCACCGCCGACCCCTACGAGGCCCGCGACGTTCGCGTCGAGATCGAGAAGACACTGGTCAGAGACTCGATCGTGGTGCCGATCGTGATGAACCCGACGGTGACGGTGAGCGACAAGAAGGTCGACAGCGTACGTCCTCGGTCCGGTCAGGTCGCGCCGCTCGTCTCGACCATCGTCGAGTGGTCGCCGACTAAGAAGTGACCGACGCGTCGAGAGCCGGGGGGCCATGACTGATCTGGTATTGAAGGCGCAAGGTCGGGAGTGGCGCCTCGAGCGGGGGCGCGCCTACACGCTCGGGCGCAAGCAAGGCGTCGACCTCTTGGTGAGCAGCGAGCTGGTCTCCTCCAGGCACGCCTCCATCGCCTCCGTCGACGGCACCTGGGTGCTCACCGATCTGAACAGCACGAACGGGACGTACGTCGATGGGAAGCGGGTCCCGTCGGTCACCCTCGCTCCGGGCGTGTCCGTGATGATCGGGGGCATCGACGACGGCGTTCGGATCGACGTCGCCGGGGCCGCGGCAGCGGAGTGGTCGCCGCCGCCGACGATGCCCCAGGAGGCGCCCCCGACGGGGCCGCAGGCGGCGACGCAGCAGGTGCCGTCCTGGCAGCAGGTCCGCACGACGAAGCGGAACCGCGGCGGTCAGGTCCTCGGCCTCGCCGGTGCGGCCGTCGCGATCGTCGTCGCGGTGGTCCTGGTGCTGACCATGGTCGTCTTCGACGACGGTGCGCCGAAGGCCGAGACCCCGCCCAAGCCGAAGAAGATCCCCGTCGAGGGTCCGATTATGGGCGACGTGAACGGCGACGGGAAGGGCGATCTCGTCGTCGCCGTGAACGAGAAGGACCGGCGGTTCTACCTCTCGGACGGTGGGAAGAAGTTCGTGCAGCAGAAGCCCGGGGCGTGGGCGTCGTGGGGCTACAGGTTTGCGAGCGGCGGCCGCATCATGTGCGACGTCGACGGTGATGAGAAGGCGGACATCGGAGCCCCGAACGAATACTCGTTCGACGGGCCGCAGACCTACGGACTTCATCTTCAGACGGGAAAGTCCCAACAGATAGAGCTCGACTCGGAGCGCATCGACGGTGCCTACTGCGGCGACTTCGACGGTGACGGCCGCAACGATGTCGCCTTCGCCGTACGCTCCGAGGACAAGACGAGCGTCCAGGTCAGCGTGGCTCTCCAGGAGGACGACGGGCGATGGGGGACCCCGACCACGGCCTATGAGACGCAGGTCCCTGCCGACCGGGACGCGATCCCGCAGTACGCCTTCCACGTCGGTGATTTCAACGGGGACGAGAAGACGGATCTGCTCTACAGGCTGGACGCGCCCTCCAAGGTCGGGAGGTACTCGGGGACAGCCCTGCTGTCCGACGGGAAACGCTTCGAGGAGGGAGCGGCCCTCGGGATCGACGCCGCCGACATCAACTATCAGCAACGGCAGACGGCGAACGGCGACAACGACGCCTTAGGCGGCATCGCCGCAGACGTGAACGGCGACGGCATCGACGAGTGGGTCCACCTCGGCAGGTACGGCTGGTTCGACGTCTACAGCCTGACCGGCAAGAAGTGGAAGGCCGTGCAGCGGAACGCGTCGCCGGTCAACTCCTTCGCCTGGGCCTCGGTCATCACCTCCGACGTCAACGGCGACCACTTCGCTGACGTCGTGGCGGTCTCCCTCAACGGGTATCCCGCCGTCTTCGCTGGAAGCCCGAAGGGCCTCCAGCCGGGCAAGGTGGTCACGCCGTTGTTCAAGGATGACTACGCCAGCTTCTCGTGTCTGATCACCCTCGAGCCGAGTGGGCTTTACTGTTGAGTCCGATCTCGGAAGGTGGGTCAACGATGACCATGTTCATCTCGCAAGTGCTCCGTCCACGTGGAGCGGCGGCGCTCGTCGTGGCGTCGGTGGCTGCGTACGTGCTGACCGCATGCGGCGGTCCGAGCGTCTCGGAGAAGACCGTCGAGGAGGCAGTCTCCGACGGGATCGCCGACAAGATAGGCCTGCGCCCGAAGGAGGTCGACTGCCCAGGTGGGATGCCACTCGAGGTGGGCGGGGAGGCCAACTGCACCCTGGTCGTGGTCGCCGACCGCGAGATCGGCCTGACGGTCCGGATCGCCTCCGTCGACGGTGTGAAACCCGAGTTCGAGTACGACGTCGACCTGGCGAAGCTGCTGGAGAAATAGATCCGATGACGACAGAGCTCGTGGTGAAGGTCCGGGGTCAGGAGCGGCGCCTCGCCAGTGGCAGCTATACGGTCGGTCGCGACCCCGAGGCGGGCCTGACGCTGCCGGACGGCCTGGTGTCGTGGCGTCACGGAGAGGTGGCGTACGCCTCGGGCGGGTGGATCCTGACCGATGTCGGCAGCACCAACGGCACCTACGTCGACGGAGACCGGGTTCCGGCCAGAGAGCGGGTCGACCTGGTCCCTGGGATGGTCGTCTGGTTCGGCGGAGCGGAGGACGCTGCCGAACCAGGGGTTCGGTTGGACGTACTCTCGGCTCCGGTCGCCGCACCCGTGCCACCCCCGCCACCTGCGGTCGCACCGTCAGGTCCAACTCCTCCTCCTCCGCCGCCGTCAGCGGGCAGCAACGACCTGGTCACCATGATGGCGGGGGACGGGGACGTCGAGGTCCTCGAGGCAGCGGAGGCCGCCCGTCGTGCCCACCAGGGAACCGTCCCGATCCCGCCCCGCCCGCTCGTCCCGGGTCAGGCGATCCGGGTCGGTCGTTCCGCCGACAACGACCTGGTGATCGCGGGGGACCTTCTCGTCTCCCGGCACCACGTCGAGATCATCACCAACGCTGACGCCACCGTGATGGCGCGCGATCTCGGCGCCGGGAACGGCACCTTCATCAACGGCGCCCGGATGCCGAAGGGCTACACCGCGCCGTTGCAGCCGGGATCGATCCTCGGCGTCGGCCACACCACTCTCCGCCTCCATCAGGGCATGTTGATCGCCCATCAGGACACCGGCGAGGTCGACTTCCTCGCCCGTCACCTCTCGGTGGTCGTCGGCAAGGGCGAGAAGCGCAAGCAGATCCTGCGCGACGTCTCCTTTCGGGCTCCTCAGAAGTCTCTCGTCGGCGTCATCGGCCCGTCGGGATCGGGGAAGTCCACCCTGCTCAAGGCCCTCACCGGCTACCAGCCGGCGACCGAGGGAGTCGTGGAGTACGACGACCGCAACCTCTACGCCGAGTTCGACGAGCTACGCCAGCGGATCGGCCTGGTGCCGCAGGACGACATCCTGCACCAGGACCTCACGATCAACGAGGGTCTGCACTACGCCGCCAAGCTGCGATTTCCTGCGGAGGTCTCCGACGATGAGCAACGGCAGCGGATCAGCGAGGTCCTGCGCGAGCTCAAGCTGGACGTCCACGCCGACAAGAAGATCACGTCGTTGTCGGGCGGCCAGCGGAAGCGGGTCTCGGTCGCGGTCGAGCTCCTCACCAAGCCGTCTCTGATCCTTCTCGACGAGCCGACATCCGGTCTCGACCCGGGCATGGACCGGGACGTGATGCGGCTGCTCCGTGGCCTCGCCGACGATGGGCGTACGGTCCTGGTCGTCACACACTCCGTCGCCCAGCTGCACCTGTGCGACCGCGTGCTGGTCATGGCTCCCGGTGGGGCGATGGGCTACTACGGTCCCCCGGAGGGCGCGCTGCCGTTCTTCGGCCGAGACGAGTGGGCCGACGTCTTCGCCGACTTCGAGAACCATCGTGACGCCGACTGGGGCGGCAAGTGGCACAGGTCGGCCGAGTATCAGCGGTACGTCGCCGATGTCGATGCGGTTCCGCCGGCCCACGCCGCGGTGGCCGCCGCGGCCAAGCGCCAGAAGGGCCAGTCCTGGCTGCAGCAGGTCACCACGCTGGTACGCCGCTACCTCACGGTGATCACCGCCGACCGCGGCTTGGTCCTCCAGATGGCCGCCCTGCCGATCGTGCTCGGACTGGTGTCGCTCATCATCCAGCCCGACGAGGACCTGCTCCCGCTGAAACCGGACGAGCTCGGCAACATCATCCCGAACACGACCGCGAGCGTGATCGCGATGATCCTCGCCGTCGGCGCTTGTCTGACCGGCTGCGCCAACTCGATGCGCGAGCTCATCAAGGAACGGTCCATCTACGAGCGAGAACGTGCGGTCGGGCTGTCCCGGTCGGCGTACCTCGCCTCCAAGGTCCTCGTTCTCGGTGCCATCACGGCGGTCCAGTGTCTGGTGATGACCCTCATCGCCTGCTCCATCCGTGGCTTGCCCGACAAGGGCCTCGTGCTCGGCCCGCTGACCATCCTGGAGCTGGCGATTCCGGTGATCTTCCTCGGAGTCACCTCGATGATCGTGGGCCTGCTGATCTCCGCCGCGGTCAGGACGTCGGAGCAGACGATGTCGATGCTGGTCGTGTACGCGATCTTCCAGATCGTGTTCGGGGGCACGCTTTTCTCGCTGCTAGGGTCACCCGCCAACTGGTTCTCCTGGTTCATGCCGGCGCGCTGGGGACTCGGTGGGATCGGCACCACCCTGACCATGAACATGCTGTCCCGGGACCGAAATGAGCCTGACCGCGTCGACCCGATCTGGTATCACCTACCCAGCCATTGGTTCCTCGCGCTGGCCATCATGACGGCCATGTCCATCGTTCTTCTCGTTGCTGTCTCGCTCTCGCTTCGCAAGCATGAGCCAGAAGTCATGCGGTAACGACTACCGAAAGGTTCACGTATGACGACGCTCCATCCCGGGGCACTGTTCGGCCACTACCGCCTGGATCGCATTCTTGGCGAAGGTGGCATGGGCGTCGTCTACGACGCCTTCGACACCAAGCTGGAGCGCCAGGTCGCGCTGAAGATGGTGCACGCCCACCTCGCCGACCGGCAGTTCATCGACATGTTCGTCCGCGAGGGTCAGACCCTCGCGCAGATCAGGTCGCCCCACATCATCGCGATCTACGACATCGGCGAGCAGAACGGCAGCCCGTTCATCGTCACCCAGTTCATCAAGGGCGGTGATGTGACCGGACTCGTACGCAGCAGCGGACCCTTGGCGCCACACCTGGCCTGCCTGGTGAACGCCCAGGTCGCCGGGGCGCTGCACGACGCCCACCAGGCGGGGATCATCCACCAGGACGTGAAGCCGTCCAACGTGCTCGTACGCAACCCGGCGAGCCCTCTCGACCCGTTCGCCTTCCTGTGTGACTTCGGGATCGCGACCTCGTCCTCCGACTCGTCTGCCGGCGGGATCACCGGCACGTGGAACTACCTGGCGCCCGAATACATCCGCGACGAGCGCGACGCGCAGGGCCGACCGATCTCACCAGAGCCGTCACGAGACATCTACGCGGCCGGTTGCATGCTGTGGTTCACGCTGACCGGCAAGATCCCCTACTCGGGGGCGGCCGTGCAGGTCGCGATGGCCCACCAGAACGCGCCGATCCCGCAGTTCGTCGGCTCCGACGACTGGACCAAGGCGGCCAACCGGATCCTGCAGCTCTCGATGGCGAAGGACCGTCGCAGCCGCTACCAGAGCGCTGATGTCTTCAAGGACGACCTGTTGAAGCTCCGGGAGATCACCTCCCCGCCGCAGCTCCAGCCGGCTCCATCGATGACCGACCCGAACCCGATGCCCATCCTCGTCGCCGCCATCCGTCCGCCCACGGAGGCTGAAGCCATCCTGATCGAGGAGCAGGCGCGTCCCTCCAAGATCACCCCGCTCCGAGTCGGCGCAGCGATGCTCGGCGTGGCCGCCCTCGGGGTCGGTGGGGCCTTGGCCATCACTCAGCCCTGGGTCGAGCACGGGCCTGAGCCCATCGTGCCGACGGTCAAGGGGGCTGCTTACGCGGATGTGAACGGCGACAAGTTCGGAGACGTGGTCACTGATATCCCCAACAAGAGTGGCAACGGCGTCGACGTCATCACCTGGAAGTCGGACGGCAGAAGCCTAACTCCGTCAAAGCCAGTGAACGTGGACAGTCCGCAGTTGACGCCGGAGGCGCCAGCGTTGGATGTCTTCGCACTCGTTGGCGACTTCCACGGAAACGACGAGAACTCGATGGTGACCCTTGTCCGGGATGCCGACGGCATGAAGGTCAGCGGAACCTTCGATGGGCACGTGGATGCCCCATCCCTGGCGGCATTGAATGCCAAGATGGAAGACTCCGACTTCTATTACGACATGGGGGTCGAAGACTTCGACGGCGACGGCTCTGACGACTTGTTCATGTCCGTGGACTACGGACATCCGGATCCTCAACGCAGCGACCTGGGTTTCTTGGCTGGCGAGGGCCGGATCTACTACTACCGAAACAACGGCTCGGGGTTTGAGGCGCCGGAGCTGTTCGCCAAATACTCCAACGACGATAGACAGCGAGCTGCCGTCGGGGACTTCAATGGCGACCACAAGGCCGACATGGTCCTGATGAATCGAAACGGGCTGCGGGCGGAGACATCACGGGAGCGTGAGATCACGTCAACGTTGAGGATCTATGTCGGAAACGGGGTGACCGGGGTGCCGATGGCGAAAGAGTTCTCGGTTACCCGAAAGTTCAACCACTTTCTGGTGGAGACAGGCTCGGGGCAGGCCAACGCGTTCTTGGCTGGGGACGTCAACGGCGACGGTAGGGATGAGTTGGTGATAGAAGGCGTTGGCGACAATTCTGGGAGCGATATCGTGGTCGGCTCCTGGGACGAAGACTTGGCGTCGTTCAAGCAGGCCGTCCGGGGCCGTATCCCTTCCCCCAGCGACCTGTTTGACCATCCGACATCGTTCGATGCAACTCTGGCTGATCTGAATGGGGACGGCCTGATCGACGTCGTCGGAGTCACCCGCGATAAGTCCAGCGGACCGTACAAGTTCTATGGGGCGATTGCGGGGGAGGACGGAAACTTCACGGTGCGCACCTTCGCGACGTGGAAAGAATCACCGGACGAAGTAGATAAGCGCAACCTCATGGGAGGTACTCTCGGATGACCGATCCCGCCAACAACCCGCCCGACGGACAGAGTTCGGATCCGGACAGGACTGACGTCGGCGGCACCGACGCCTCGTCGCAGCGGCCGCCGTCGTTCGAGCGTCCGACTATCGACGACTCCGACAAGACCACGATCCGGCCCCGGGTCGCTCGGCCCAGCAGCCCGCCGCCCCCACCGCCACCTCCTTCGCCACAGGCGAACGTCCGGGGGATGATCGGGCCCTATCGGCTCGAGCGGCAGGTGGCGTCCAGCGAGAACGCCGTTGTCTACAAGGCGATGGACACTCGCCTCGACCGTGCGGTCGCGATCAAGGTGCTTCTCGGACAGAGCGCCCGTGACCCCGAGTTCGTGACTCGGTTCGACAAGCAGGCCACCCTGATGGCCAAGCTCGACTCACCCCATATCATGGGGGTCTACACCAACGGGCGCACCAACGATGGTGCCCCGTTCCTGGTTTCTCAGTTTGCCGATGGCGGAGATGTCGGATCGCTGCTGAAAGCCCGTGGACGCCTCCCCGGCTCGATGGCGGCCGACATCTGCGCGCAGATCGCCGACGGCCTCGCAGCGATCCACTCGCCGGACATCGGAGTCGTGCACGGCGACGTACGATCCTCGAACGTCCTTCTTCGAGACGGCAACACCCCGCCGTACGTCTATCTCTCGGGCTTTGCGGCCACCCTTACCGAAGACTCTGCGACGGCCAGGCCCGGAATACACTCCGGCGCATGGGACTACCTCTCCCCTGAGCGCACGATGGGTGCACCGGCCACCCCAGCGGGCGACCTGTACTCGTTGGGCTGCCTGTTCTACGAACTGGTCACCGGGACGGTTCCCTTTGCCGGGGCGAACGATGTCGAGACCGCGATGGCCCATGGCTCCCAGTCGATCCCGACCCTGCCCGGACGGGATGACTTCACGCTGCAGGCCAACGATCTGCTCTCTGGCGAGGGCGGTCTGCTGACGAAGGACCCTTCCCAACGAACCTCCGATGCAGTGAGGGTCAGGGACCGGTTCGCTGCCATGGCCGGGCGTCAGATGGGCTTCTCGTCCGGGGCTACGGTGACTCTCAAACGTGCCCGCCGCCGATGGTGGTTCGCTGCAGCCGCAGCAGCGGTGGTGCTCGTCGCGGGTGGTGTGGCCACTGGCGTCACGCTGAAGCTCACCGAGGACACGCCCGTGAAGGCCAGGGCTCTGGTCACCGGCGACTTCGACGGTGACGGCAACGGTGACCTTGTCTTCGGAAGCGAGTTCGGCGGACTTAATGGAAGGTTGGCTTTCGAGCCAATCGTTCAATTCTCCTCCTCAAGTAAGAGCTTTCGTGCGGCCAAGGAGTTGAAAGGCCAGTACGGGATGTTGATGGGCGACATCGACGGTGATGGCATCGAGGATGCCGTCACGGTTTCTGGTCGCGGGTCCAACATCACCGTTGAGTCGAACAACGAGGCTCATAAGAACGGATCCGTACAAGTGCCGGTTTCAGGACGGCGCTTCGCGATCCTTTGCGATGACTTCAACGGTGACAAGCGCGCTGACATCGCCGTTGTCTCCGTGGGTAACGGAAAGAAACTTCCTGCCGATCCGGAGGAGGTCGCGAAACTCAAGGACCTCAAGTACCACTTCACCGTGTCGCTCAGCCAGAAGGACGGAACGTGGTCCAAGGCAAAGGACTGGTTGACTGGAAACTGGACTGGGTCCTTCACTGGGGTTTACTTCGCGGCAGGCGACGTCAATGGAGACGGCAGAGCAGACATCTCCTTCGGTAGCGGACCCAGCGAACCTGGAGTCATCGTGGGCCAGATGCTGATCTCCGACGGGAAATCGTTCGAAAAGGTCGCGATACCCGCTGAGACGTTGGAGGTCTTTGCGGAGCACACCAGTGCCCATTCTGCCCTCTTCGCCGACCTGGATGGCGATGGGCGCGATGAGTTGATCGAATACCAGGGCGATGACCAGGGTGACCCCATCGCTGTGTACGACTATGAATCGTCATCGAAGACTTTTGTTCAGGCAACCTCATGGACGTTGGCTGACCCCATTGCCCACCACTCCCTCAACAGTGACGTCTGGGCGGGCTCCCGCCCGATGGTCAGCGATGTCAATGGTGATGGAAAGGAGGACCTTGTCTGGGGCCTGCTGCATGAAGGCCCAGACCCCAACGGCCTCCTCGAGTCGATCATCACCCACCAGGGAACTGCTCTGGTGATGATGGGCGGCAAGAACGAGTTCTCTGTTCAGAAGTGGAAGATGCCGGGTCTTGAAGGAGTCAAGAGCACTGCGCTGAAGCCACTGAAGAACGGCGTCAACAGCTTGGCCACCTCAGGAGCAAATGAGTGACGCCAACGAAGAACGGCCCGCGACCCGGCGCGAGGGTCGCGGGCCGTTCTTCAAGCCGACGAAGTGCGGGCGTTCGCCGAAACAGATCAGATCGAGGACTCGCTCCATGCCAGCTGGATGACCTCGACGCCGCGGTCGCGGGTGACGAGCCGGCCACGGCCCGGGAGCGTCGGGACCGGCTTCAGGTTGCCGACGAGCGGCCCCTCGTCCGGGTTGCCGGAGAGCAGCAGGCCTGGCATCGCCAGGTCACGCATGGACTGGATGACCGACTCGTAGAGGGAGCGCGAAGCGCCACCCGAGCGGCGGGCCAGGATGACGTGCAGACCGACGTCGCCGGCTTGAGCCATCAGTGGCTGCAGCGGAGCCAGGGGCGAGCCCTGCTGAGTCGAGACGAGGTCGTAGTCGTCGACGAGCACGAACAGCTCCGCGCCCGACCACCACGACCGGTTGCGCAGCTCCTCAGGGGTGACGTCGGGGCCCGGGATCCGCTTCGTCAGGTATGCCGCTAGGTCGTTCAGCGTCGGGTTCGCCTGCGTTGCCGAGGTGAGGTAGCCGACCAGGTAGTCCTCGGGGATCTCGCCGAGCAGCGACCGCCGGTAGTCGACGACCGCGATCTGCGCCTCCTTGGGGGTGTGCGTCCGCATGATCTCGCGGGCGATGCTGCGCAGCATCGAGGACTTGCCGGACTGGCCGTCGCCGAAGACGAGCAGATGGGGCTCGGTTTCGGAATTGAGGCCGACCGGTGCCAGCTCCTTCTCGTTGATGCCCAGAAGCAGTCGCTTGCCGGGTTTCTCCTCGGTGACCCCGGCCTGCTCGCGGATCTGCTCGATCGTGATCCGCTCCGGCAGCAGCCGCAGCTTAGGCCCGGCGGGTCCCTGCCAGGCGGCGGAGACCCGGGAGATCAGGTCGTCGACGCCGTCGCCCAGCGTCGTCGGGGAGCCGTCGCCGTCCATCCGGGGCAGCGCGCTGAGGAAGTGGAGCTTCTCCTTCACGATGCCTCGACCCGGACGCCCGGTCGGCACCAAGGCGGCGATCTTGCGGTCGAGCTCGGAGTCCATCGGGTCGCCCAGACGCAGCTCGAGCTTGGTGCCGAAGATGTCGCGCATCGAGGAGCGGAACTCGGCCCAGCGGCCGGCCGCGGCAACGATGTGGACACCGAAGGTCAGGCCACGCGGAGCGATCTCCTGGATGGCGTACTCGAGGTCGTCGAAGTCGGCGCGCAGGGTGCCCCAACCGTCGATGACGAGGAACACGTCGCCCCAGCCGTCATCGGCCTGGCCGCGAGCACGACGGGTGCGGTAGGTCTCGATCGAGTCGATGCCCTGCGCCCGGAAGTAGGCCTCGCGGCGGTCGATGATGCCGGAGACCTCGGCCAGGACTCGACGTACGATGTCGGGCTCGGAACGGGTGCCGACACCGGAGACGTGCGGGAGCTTGGCCAGCGGTGCGAACGTACCGCCGCCGAAGTCGAGCACGAAGAACTGCACCTCTTGCGGCGTCATGGTCAACGACATCGAGGTGACGATGGTGCGGAGCGTCGTGGACTTGCCGGTGCGCGGCGCACCGATGACCGCGACGTGACCGGCGGCCCCGCGCAGGTCGAGGGTGAGCGTGTCCCGCAGCTGCTCACGCGGCTTGTCGACGATGCCGAGCGGCACGACCAGACCGCCGAGCCGCTTCCAGGCCGGCGAGTGCAGGCCGAGCTCGGGCGAGGTGGTCAGGTCGGGCATCAGCGTGTCGAGCGTGTCGGGGATGTCGAGCGGCGGCAGCCAGACCTGGTGGGCCGGGGTGCCGTGTCCGGTCATCCGGTCGACGGCGATGTCGAGCATCGACTTCTCGACGCCGTCCGCTCCCACGACCGGGGCGGCCGGGCGCTCGTCCTCCTCCTCGGCCGGCATCGCCAGCTGTTTCACCTCGGCGATCGAGAAGGGGTAGATGCCCTGCAGCTTGCCGCCCTCGTCGCGGCGGACCCGCGAGCCCGCAGCAGGAGGCCCGGAGACGTACGCCGCCCGGAACCGCTGCATATTGGTCGGGTCGGGCTTCAGGTAGCCGAGGCCGGGGATCGCGGGGAGCTCGTAGGCGTCCGGCACGCCGAGCACGGTCCGCGACTCCTGCGCGGAGAACGTACGCAGGCCGACGCGGTAGGAGAGGTGGGAGTCGAGACCGCGCAGGCGGCCCTCCTCGAGGCGCTGCGAGGCGAGCAGCAGGTGGATGCCGAGGGATCGGCCCAGTCGACCGATCGCGACGAACAGGTCGATGAATTCGGGCTTGGCCGAGAGCATCTCGGAGAACTCGTCGACCACGATGAACAGCGACGGCAGCGGGTCCATCGACGGGTCCTGCGTACGCGCCTTCTCGTAGTCCTTCAGCGAGGAGAAGTTGCCGGCCTCGCGCAGCAGCTCCTGGCGGCGGGTCATCTCGCCGGAGAGCGCGTCCTGCATACGGTCGACCAGGGTGAGCTCGCCCTCGAGGTTGGTGATCACCGCGGAGACGTGCGGCATGCCCGCCATGCCGGCGAACGTCGCACCACCCTTGAAGTCGACCAGCACCAGGTTGAGCACCTCGGGAGGGTGGGTGAGCACCAGACCGAGGACGAGGGTGCGGAGGAACTCCGACTTACCGGAACCGGTCGCACCGATGACAAGGCCGTGCGGCCCCATCCCCTGCTGGGCAGACTCCTTGATGTCCATGTGGATCTGCTGGCCGGCGTCGCCGACACCGACCGGCACGCGCAGGCGGTCGCGGTTGGCGCGAGGGCGCCAGGCGACGTCGGGGTCGAAGGAGCGTACGTCCCCCAGGCCGAGCAGCGCCATGTAGTCCTTCGGCGCCGCGATCTCCGTGTCCTGCGGCGTCTCCGCGGCGGCGTCGGATCCCTCCGGAGCCACGGTGTAGAGCGCGGTGAGGCGACGGGCGTAGGCTTCGGCGTCGGCCATGGTCATCTGGTCCACGCGCAGCCGGACCGGGTCCATGCGTACGCGCACCTGGTAGCCGGGGACGGTGTTGTTCTCGTCGGGCTCCTCGTCATCGATCAGGAACCGCACCCGGCTGGAGTCGAAGAGCTCGTCCCAGTGGGTCGGCAGGTCGATGACGGTGACGCCCTGGATGCCGTCGTCGGGGAGCACGTGGTTGCCGGGCGGGACCGAGCCGCCGTCGACGATGACCACGACCTGCGGAACAGGGATCCGGTCGTCGGTGCCCCAGCGGGCGCGCTCGCCGACCTCGGTCGGGAGGAGGGCGCCGAGGTCGTTGATGTTGGTGACCACCATCCGGCGCGGACCGACGGCGTCGACCTCGCGGCCGCTCTGCGCGTGCGGGAGCCACTTGACCCAGTCCCACTCGGCGAGGTTGCGCTCGGAGGTGAGCACTGCGACGATCAGCTGCTCCGGGGAGTGGAAGGCCGTCATCCCGCAGATCAGGGCGCGAGCCAGCGCCCGGGCCTGGTCCTCGTTGCCGCAGATCTCCATCTTGTCGAACCCGCGAAGGTTGGTCGCCGCGGGCAGGTCGGGCTGGACCCGGTGGACCGTCAGCAGCCGGTGCAGCGCGCTCGCCGAGGCCGGGTCGACCTGGTCGATCGGGGTCTGCTGCGGCGGCACCAGGGTCAGCGCGAGGGGCTGGTGCGCGACGCCGTAGCGGACGTCGAGATAGCGCTTGTGGGTGTTCGAGCGCTCCCACAGCCGGCTGCGCTCCTCGGCGATCGCGGGCAACGAGGACGGTGCGGGGTAGTGCCAGGTCAGTGCCTTGCGCTGCTGCTCGCCGGCCTTGCGCGCCGACTGCCGGACCCCGGCCAAGTAGCGCAGGTAGTCCGTACGCTGCCCGCCGACCTGCTTCTGCTTCTGCTTCCGCTGACGGTCGATCTGCACGAAGATGAAGCCGAGGGTCGCGAACAGGAACATGCCGGCCGCGATGTAGCGCTGGATCGGCGGGGAGCCGCCCGCTCCGGACTGCATCGTCGCGATGAGCACGATCGACCCGAGACCACCGAGCATGGGGATGGCGTTCATCAGGATGCCGCCGACGCCCTCGCCCTCTTCGATAGCCGGCGGCGGGTTGAGCGCGAGCTCCCCCTCGGGGACCTCTGGCTCTTCGGTGCGGGTACCGCCGGCTGTCGCAGCGATAGTCACATGTCCCCCTGGGAGTGGTTCAGCGGCCCGCGGGCCCGGATGCCGCAGGTGGTCTGGATCTTAGAGTGCCCACACCCCGGCCACTACCTTTAACCGTGCCGGTCGGGTAAAACGGGCGGTGGAGCTTCCGATGTGGAACTCTGTCACAGGGTCTTCACGTATCCGGGAGGTGTCATGCCCACTCAGACGGCCGATGCCGCCCCGCCGGCGCTCGCAGCCGGCGGTCTGGCGGTCACGGTCCACGGCACGGCCGGTGTGGTCGACATCGTCGTCCCCTCTGACGCGCACGCCTCGGACCTGGCCCGGGAGTACGCCACAGCGGTCGGTCTTCCCGCGCCGCCGGTGCTGCGCGACCGGCGTGGAGACGTGCTCGTCCCGGACGCCTCGCTCGCTTCACGCGGCATCACCTCGGGTGCCTTGCTGGCCGCCGACTCGCCGCCGACGCAGGCCTATTCGCGTCCCGAGATCGTGGAGTCGGTCGCCCCGAGACGCGCGGGCAGCTTCTCGTTCTACTGGGTCGGGCTGGCCACCCTGCTGGCCGTGGCCGCCGCCGGGTTCGGTGCCCAGGCCGACGGCTGGCAGCAGCCGGCCACCGCCGCCCTGCTCGGGCTCGGGGCACTGATCGGCATCCTCCCCACCGGGCCGTACGCAGCGCGCCGGTCGATCGTCGCCCCCGCCTTCGCTGCCGGTGCTGCCTTCGTCATCACCATCGACCCCGCGCCCGAGACGCTGCCGATGGCCGTCGGCGTTGCCGGACTGAGCGCCGCGATCGTCGCGACGATCTCGCGGTCGCTCGTGAACGACGTCGATGCTCCGCTCAAGGTCTGGACCCTCACCGGATCTGCGGTCTTCGTCGTGACCGCGTTGTGTGCACTGCTCGGCACCTCCCCGCAGGTGCCGTGGTCGATCCTGTTCGCTGCGGCGGCGCTCGCGGCGCGGATCGTGCCCTCGTACGCCGTGGACGTGCCCGACTCCTATCTCCTCGACGTCTCCAAGCTGTCGGTGACCGCCTGGTCGGCGCGAGCCAAGACCAGCTCGAGCACGGCGACCGTCCCGTTCGGCGAGGTCACCCAGGTGGCCGAGCGCGGCACCCGGACGCTGGCAGCAGCCTCGTGGGCGATCCTCGCAGTGGTGGCGGTGAGCGGGCCAGGCCTGGTCGCGACCGCCACCGCCGACGTGGACCGGGTCGGCGCCTGGGTGATCATGCTGGCGGGCGCCTTCGTGATCCTGCTCTCGGCTCGCAGCTATCGCTACTGGCTGCCTCGTGGCGTACTGCGGATCGCTGGCGTTATTGCGCTGGCGGTCGGAGTCCATGCCTTCGTACGCTGGGCCGACCCGGAGCTGGTCTCCTGGTTCGGTCTGGGCGTCGTGCTGATCGGTCTTGCGGTGATCGTCGCGGCGATCGCGACCGGCCGGGGCTGGCGCTCGGCGAAGTGGGCGGCGCGGGCAGACTGGGCGGAGTCACTGTGCGGGGCGGCCGTGATCGCCGCGTTCGTGGTCTCCTCCGGGTTCTTCCGGCACCTGTGGGAGTCGGGGTTCCGCGGTTAGACAGCGCGGTCGCCAAAAAAGTTCAGAGTTTTCTGTTTAGAACTCCGGAGACGGGGTATGAACACAGTGTCCGGACCTCGGGGGAGCCCATCGGGAGCCGGGCTCCATCAGGTATCAACCTAGGAAACCGGTTCCGCCGGTGGAAGGACAGCACCATGAGCAGTGAGATGAAGCAAGGCCAGGCGATCAACGTCGCCGTCAACGACATCGCTGAGACCAAGGGCAAGCTGCAGAGCATCAGTGCGTCGACCGCCAGCGAGGCCAAGGCCGGTCAGGGCAAGGGATGGCACGGAGCGGGCGGCAACGCGTTCGGCAAGCTCATCGACACGTGGGAGCGGAAGTCGCGGGACATCACGAACGCTCTCGACGAGCTCACGAACGGTCTCACCGAGGCGCGCAAGGCTGGTACCCGGGCTGACGAGGATGTTGCCGGCGCGACCCAGTCGGTCAGCTCCAGCATGGACAGCATCTCGTTCAAGATGGGTGGCTGACCACCCGGTCAGATCCCGCATTTCACAAGACTCTGAGAGGAACTGACATGGGTGAAGAGATCAAGGTCAATCACGGAGACATGGCCAACATCATCGACACGCTCAGTAACGGCGTGAAGAGGATGGATGCCGAGCTCTCCGGCCTCGAGAACCGCATCAACAAGCTCAAGGCCGAGTTCACCGGTGAGGCGGCCAACGCCTACGCCGAGGCTCAGGCCAAGTGGGACCGTGCGGTTGCCGAGATCCAGCAGTCGCTCGCACAGAGCGCGGCGTTCGTTGGCCAGTCGCAGCAGGACATGCACGACGCCGACCGCCGTGGCGCGGCTGGCTTCGGCGGCTGAGTCCGTCAACACACGCAACACGAGGGGATCGGTGCAGGGCACCGGTCCCCTCGTCGCTGGTTTTATGGCAAAGTCAGCGCTGATGCTCGCTGTCTGACTCAGCGGGCGCGATGTAGCCCTAGCGCTCGGGACATTCGGTCGGTTCGTCCCGGGTACAGGCACGACGCGAGGAGTTCGTGAAATGACGCAGGCGCAGGTGGCGCCCACGGGGTTGGTACGGGTCACTGTCGCCTCCGGCACCCGTCGGATGGATCTGGTGCTGCCGGGCTCGGTGCCGGTCGCTGAGCTCGTCCCCGAGCTCGCGCGAAGCGTCGGGTTGCTCGACCCGCAGACGGCGTATGCCGGCTACCGCGTCGTGCTGGCCGACGGTCGCAAGCTGACCGGTGACCTCGGTCTGATCCCACAGGGTGTCGAGGACGGCGGCGTCCTCACCGTGAGCGCCGGGATCGACGACAAGCCGCCGCGGGTCTACGACGACGTGGTCGAGGCGATGACGGACGTCGTCGAGAGCGAGATGGCTCCGTGGAAGCCGGAGGCCGGGCGTCGTACGTCCCTGCTGGCCGCCGCGCTGCTGCTGCTGCTCGGTGCCGGCGCGCTGTGGACCCAGTCGCCGTCCATGCTCGCCGGCGTCGCCGCCGCCGTGATCGGCATCGTCCTCGCCGGCGGCGCGATCGTGCTCTCCCGGCTCGAGGCCGAGAACGACGCCGCGATCGCCGCGGTGTGGATCGGTGAGATCTACGGCGCGGTCGCCGGCTTCCTGATCGGCTCGGCCGCCTTCGGCCCGAGCGACGGCGTCGGGGTGCCGCTTGCCATCGCCGGAGCGGGCGCGATGCTCGCCTCCGCGATCGGCTTCCTCGGCCTGGGCGAGTCCCGGATACTGGCGATGCCGGGCGCGCTCGTCGGTGGTGTCTTCCTGGTCGCCGGTCTGCTGCTGAGTGCGACCGGCTGGAGCGCCGGCGTGGTGCTCGGGATCGTCCTGGTGGTCGTGGTGCTGGCCGGCAGTTTCTTCCCGTGGCTCGCGCTGAGCACGACCAAGACCGACGTCCCTCAGCTCTACTCCGACGAGGACATCAACCTCGACCCCGACGAGATCAGAAAGGATCAGGTCCGGGTCGACGCCAAGGTCGCCCACGAGATCTTGGTCGCGATCGCGCTCTCCGTCGGCGTCCTGGTCGTGCTGACCACGCCGGTCGTGGTTCAGCTCGGGCTCGCCGGCACGCTGGTGGCGCTGGCTGCGTGCGTGGTGCTGATGCTGCGCACTCGGCAGTACCGGACCGGCTCCGAGGTGCTCGTCGGCCTCTCCTCCGGGATCGCCGGTCTGCTCTCGATCGGGGCCGCGCTGCTGGTCTACCACGAGTCGTGGCGGCCGACGACCGCAGTCGTGCTCGCGGCGGCGGGCGGCGTACTCCTGGTGCTGACGCTGGTTCCTGATGTCGGGTCCATCCGGCGTGGCCGGCTGGCCGATCTCGCCGAGACGATCTGCCTGCTCGCGATGCTGCCGCTGATGGTGCTCGCCTCGGGCCTCTTCGGCGCCGCGGTGGCTGGTTTCTGATGGCCAGCAAGAAGGACCTCGTAGAGGCGCATGCCTTCAGCCGCCGCCGGCTGGTCTCCGCGTTCCTCTCCGGCGCCCCTGGTGGGCGCGAGGTGGAGCCGGCCCGGCCGGGGCGCTCGGTCTTCGGCGGTGTCATCCTCGCGGTGCTGCTCATCGCCGGCGGCGCCGTCGCCCACTTCCTCTCTCCCCGGCCCGCGACGGGCTGGGCAGACCAGCCCGGTCTGATCGTGACCAAGGGCGGGGCGCGGTACGTCGTCACCGGCCCAGAGAACGACAGGAAGCTGTACCCGGTCGTCAACCTCGCCAGCGCCCAGCTCATCCTCGGTCTCGACCTGGAGGAGAAGTCCAAGGTCATCGACCAGGAGGAGATCGACAAGGAGTTCCCCAAGGGCACGATCGGCCTCGGCGGGCCCAACGTTCCGGAGGAGCTGCCGCTGACGTCCGACTTCATCAACACCGGTTGGACCGCGTGCACGGCTGACGATGCAGGCACATTCCTGAACATCTCAGCCAAACCCGACGTGCGGCAGGCCGCTCAATCCGGCTTCTTGGTGCAGACCGCAGAAGGCACCTATCTCGTCGCGGAAAGCACGGACGTCGACGGCGGCACGCAGGCCTACAGCTACAAGATCGAAGGCGACGCCGAGACGTACGCAGACCGCATCTTCACGGGGCCGATCTCTGCTCCCAGGGTGCCTCAGTCCTGGGTGAATCTCTTCCCGGCGGGCGGTGCCCTCACCGGTGATTCCTTCGGGAGCGCCTTCACCAAGTCGGGACAGACGGTCGAGGGCGAGGACTACCCGATCGGGACGAAGGGCAATTACCTGGCCAAGGACTATCTGATGACGGAGACCGGTTGGATCCGTCTAGAGGACTTCGCCAGCGAGGTCTACGACATCGCTTTCGGTGACAAGGTCAACCTTCAGCAGCTGGACTCGCAGCCGAACATCGACGGTGACCGTCTGGAAGCGACCACATTCTGGCCGAGGTCGACGGTCGACCCGGCGACGGGCGCGGCCTGCGCCCTGCTCGAGACCGGCGCCGACACGACGGTGCGGCTCGGCATCGAGCCAGGTGAGAGGGCGTGGCCGGCAACGCCGCCCGGGGCGGACAGCCTCACAGAGGCAAGGGTCGATCCCGGAAAGGGTGCCTTCGTCTACGCCGCCAACAGCGAGAAGCTCGACAAGAAGAGCGGGACGCCCTATCTGATCGATGCCCGCGGCACCGCCAACACGTTGGACGGTCCGACCACGGTCGGTCGGCTCGGCCTGAGCTTCGACTCCGGTCCGATCGTCCCCGGCACGTGGCTGCGGCTGCTCCCCAGCGGTGCTGCGCTCTCGACCGAGCTGGCGCTGTGCCCGCCCAACAGCGATGAGGTCAAGGCGGACCAGTGCGTGACCCAGTGACGCTCGTACGTCGCGGGGTCGCCCTGGCCGCGATCGCCGGCGGGCTGACGCTTCTGGGCAGCCCGGGGCCCGCGTACGCGGCGGAGGAGCGGGCGGAATGCTCCGCCTATGCGAAGAACACCGGGGGTGGCACCCCGCAGAAGGCGGAGACGCGGACCGCGCCGGTGCCGGAGCAGGTCGCCCCGTTCGCGATCATGCGGATCGCGGAGGCGCAGAAGGTGAGCAAGCAGGGCCAGGGGATCCGCGTCGCGGTGGTCGACTCCGGTTTCGGCCGCAACGCGCCGGAATACCACGGCACCGTGGCGGCGGGTCTGATCTCCCAGATCGCGCCCAAGGCGAGGCTCAGCGACCACCCGGTCCTCAGGGTCGGCCAGGAGAAGTCGACGATCGAGGCCAAGAAGATGGTGGCCGAGCTGGGCTCGCTGGCCAAGGGCAACGCGAAGGGGCTGATCGTCGACATCGGTCTGCCCGCGACGCAGGGGGCGCCCGGGCTGGACACCGCCGTCGACGCGCTCGTCAAGAAGGGGGCCATCGTGGTGATGGCCTCGGACTGGTCCGAGGTCGTCACCGACTCGGACCCGCTGGACGTCGCGTCCAAGGCGTTCCCCAACGCCAACGACTCGATCGTGACGGTCAGCGCGTCCGGCACGTGGGCCTCCGACCCGGACTTCAAGGTGCTACCGAACTCCAGGACGGATGTCACCGCTCCGACCTACGGTGCCCCGTCGACGACTCTCTTCGGTCAACCGTGCTGGGTCGACTCGATCACGACCTCCTTCGCCGCCGCCGAGGTCTCGGCCGTGCTCGCACTGATCTGGTCGACCAACCCGGGCTGGAGCGCGGAGCAGGTCATCGACCGGCTCTACAGCACCACGTCTGGCCGTCAGGGTCAGGGCGGGCGCTACTGGGGCGCCGGTGTGGTCAACGCCTACGCCGCGCTCACCCGGCCGCCCGTCGAGGAAGCCGCCACGGCGCCGGAGACCGAGCAGGCGCCGATGGCTCGGGAGAAGGTCGACCCGCTCGCCGCCGTCCGCGAGAACGCGATCTGGTGGGGGATCGCGGGCGGCGGGGCGCTCGGTCTCGGTTTGGTCCTGCGGCCGTTGTTCTCGCGGCGCAAGGGTTCGATGTAGCCGGTCACGGCTCGCTGTCGAAGGCTTCGCGCGCCGCTTCTCGTCGAGGTCGAGGCGTACGCCATCTTGGACTGAGTCGCTCGCCGAATGAAGAACGCCGGCCGAAGCTCGCGCTTCGGCCGGCGTTCTTGCAGGTCAACCTAGGTTTCCTGCTGGCGGATCTGGGGGGATTCGAACCCCCGAGGGCTTGCACCCAACACGGATTCCAGCCGTGCGCCATAGGCCACTAGGCGACAGATCCGTGAGGGATCCTACGCGGCTGTGGGAGCCGGGGGAAATCGGCGGAAGTGGGCGTGTCACCTCCTCGACAAGCTCGGGACACCGCTTTGGGATCCGCGCGGCGACTCGTCTAGACTCTCCGACAACCCCCCATGTGGCGACATCTTGTCGAATCTCCCCAGGGCCGGAAGGCAGCAAGGATAAGCGAGCTCTGTCGGGTACGTGGGGGGCCTTTTCATGCCCTTTCCCCTTCCGACGGGCTCTTTCGCATCCGACGGGAAGTGGTCGATATGGGCTCGGTAGGCGCAGGACCGAGGGCCCAAAGTGTCCACTTCGCGGGCTTCGTCCGCTGCAGGGCCGCCCGGCGGCTACCGACTGTCGGTGACGGTCGTTAGGGTTCATGGGGTGGACGCACCGTTGGCTCTCTACCGCCGCTATCGGCCGGACAGCTTCGCCGATTTCATCGGACAGGAGCATGTGACCGGTCCGTTGCGCAATGCGCTCGCGGCAGACCGGGTCAACCATGCATACCTCTTCTCGGGGCCGCGGGGGTGCGGGAAGACGACGGCGGCGCGGATCATGGCCCGCGCGATCAACTGCGAACGGGCGCCGATCGCGGATCCGTGCGGGGAGTGCGAGTCCTGTCGTGACCTGGCGCGCGGGGGCCCGGGAAGCATCGACGTGATCGAGATCGACGCGGCCTCGCACGGTGGCGTCGATGACGCCCGTGACCTGCGGGAGAAGGCGTTCTTCGCTCCGGTGAGGTCGCGCTACAAGATCTACATCATCGACGAGGCGCACATGGTCTCGACGCAGGGCTTCAACGCCCTGCTCAAGCTGGTCGAGGAGCCGCCGGAGCACCTCCGCTTCATCTTCGCGACCACCGAGCCGGAGAAGGTGATCGCGACGATCCGGTCGCGTACGCACCACTATCCGTTCCGTCTCTACCCGCCCAAGGTGGTCAGCGAATACGTCGCGCGCCTGTGCGAGGAGGAGAAGATCGCCGTCGATGCGGCAGCATTGCCGCTGGTCGTTCGCGCGGGCGGTGGGTCGATGCGCGACACCCTTTCGGTCATGGACCAGTTGCTGGGTGGCTCTGGGCAGGGCGGGGTCACGTACGAGATGGCCGCCGGGCTGCTCGGTTACACCCCCGACTCGCTGCTGGACGAGGTCGTCGACGCCTTCGCCGCCCACGACGGCGCTGCCGTGTTCGGCGTGATCGACAAGATCATCGAGACCGGTCAGGACCCGCGGCGGTTCACCGAGGATCTGCTGCGTCGGCTGCGTGACCTGGTCATCGTCAAGGCGGTCCCGGACGCGCCCGCGACCGGCCTCATCGACGTCTCCGAGGACGGCGGCGAGCGGCTGGTCGCCCAGGCCGGTCGCTTCGGGCCGCACGATCTGTCTCGAGCGGCCGACGCGGTTGCGACCGGCCTGACCGAGATGCGCGGCGCCACCGCGCCCCGACTTCTGCTCGAGCTGATCTGTGCCCGGGTGCTGCTCCCCGCGGCCGACGGTGCCGACGGCCTCGCGGCCCGGCTGGACCGCTTGGAGAGGCGGATCGAGATCAGCGGTACGCCGACGGTGACCGCGCCTCCGGCAGCGGCCGCGCCAGCCCAGGACCGGCCGGTGCTCAAGCCGTCCGTCGGCGCGCCGGGGCACGAGCCGGTCACTCCCTCGCAGCCCGAACCCGCCCCGACGTACGCCCCGACTCCTGAACCGGCCCCCGAGCCAACCCCTGCGCCCGCTCCTGCGTCGGTCGAGCCGCCGGAGCCGCTAGGCGACCGAGTGAGGTCGTCCGGCGAGCTTGCTCGTCCGGACGCGCCGAGCGAGGGAGCCCCCGAGCGAAGCGAGGGCGGCGGAGGCGTGTCGAGACCAACACAGCCCCCTTCCCCGAGCGACCGTGTTGGTCTCGAGCCGAGCGAGGGAGTGACTATGCGCAGCATAGACATCCGGCGCCTGTGGGACGACGTGATCGCCCAGACCAAGGGTCTGCGTCGGGCGACGTGGTCGCTCGTGGGCCAGAACGCCCAGGTCGTCGACTTCCGCGACGGCGTGCTCACTCTCGGGTTCGCGTCGCCGGGCCTGCGTGACCGGTTCGCGACCGGCGGCCACGAACCGGTTCTCGGGCAGGCGCTGGTCAACGTGATCGGCATCCAGCCGAAGATCGAGGCGATCGTCGCCGGTGGCGGCCAGAGCGCTCCGCAGCGCCAGGCCCCGCCGCCGCAGCCGAGCCAGCCCCGGGAGCCAGCGCAGCCTCAGCAGCCCCAGGAGGCGTCCTGGAACGAGCAGGCGCCACCGCCCGACTGGGCCGCCGAGCCGCCGCCTCCGGACCAGCCGCCGGCGCCGCCTCCGGACCAGCCGCCGGCGCCGCCGGAGCAGTCCGCGGCGCAGCCGGCCGACCCAGGAGCGATCGCGCTGGCTCGGGAGGCCATCCGGCCGACGCGTGCGGCCGACTACGAGCCTCCGGTCGACGACACCGCGGCTCGCCTCGCGGAGGCCGACGCTGCGGTGAACCCCAACGATCAGGCCTACGACGGCCCGGCCGCGATGGGCGCAGAAGCGCTGCTCGCTCAGGAGCTGGGTGCAACGATGATCGAAGAGATCCCACACAACTAGGACGGCACAGATGACGAACCCACTCGAAGGCCTCGGCGGCGAAGGCGGCTTCGACCTCAACGCGATCATGCAGCAGGCCCAGGCCCTGCAAGGCCAGATCGTCGACGCCCAGGAGAAGCTCGCCGAGACGATCGTCGACGGCACCGTCGCCGGCGGCGCGGTGACCGTCAAGCTCACCGGCACCGGCGAGCTGGTCGGCGTGGAGATCAAGCAGGGCGAGTTCGACGGCAGCAGCCCCGATGACCTGGAGGACCTCGGCGCAGTGATCGTCGCCGCCTACCGCGACGCGAAGAGCAAGGCCGACGATCTCGCCGGTGAGGCGATGGGCCCGCTCGCGGGTGGCCTCGGCGGTGGCGCCGGCGGAGAGCCGCCGTTCAAGCTCGGCTTCTGAAATAGACACAGCTGAATCAAGCACTGCTAGAGACAGGCGATAACCAAGTTGTACGAGGGTGTGGTCCAAGACCTCATCGACGAGCTGGGACGGTTGCCGGGCGTAGGCCCGAAGAGCGCCCAGCGGATCGCTTTCCATCTGCTCCAGGCTGATCCTGCCGACGTACATCGGTTGGCCGCGATCCTCAACGAGGTCAAGGCGAAGGTGAAGTTCTGCTCGGTCTGTTTCAACGTCTCCGAGGAGGAGACGTGCCGGATCTGTCGCGACCCGCGTCGCGAGCAGTCCGTGCTGTGCGTGGTCGAGGAATACAAGGACGTCGTCGCGATCGAGCGCACCCGTGAGTTCCGCGGGCGCTATCACGTGCTCGGCGGTGCGATCAGTCCGATCGACGGGATCGGTCCCGACCAGCTGCGCATCCGCGAGCTGGTCCAGCGGCTGAACGATCCGGGGATCACCGAGGTGATCCTCGCCACGGATCCCAACCTCGAGGGCGAGGCGACGGCGACGTACCTCACCCGTCAGCTGAGCCCGCTCGGCCTGAAGGTCACCCGTCTGGCCAGCGGTCTTCCGGTCGGTGGCGATCTGGAGTACGCCGACGAGGTCACTCTCGGGCGCGCGTTCGCCGGGCGCAGAGCCGCCGAGTAGACCCTTAAGCCCTGATAAGAGCCGACTCTTTACCCTCGTCAGGCCGCGACTTCGGAGGTAGCCTGACGATTCAATGGACCTCCGGAAAGGGGCCGTCATGACGAACGACTTGACCGACAAGGACTTCGCCACCAGCATCGCCGACTCGGTGGAGAGTTTTCTGCTCTCGGTGCGCGCGATCGCTGCCGACGGCGATGGTGGCAGCGCTGTCTCGATGCTGCTGCTGGAGGTGAGCCAGATCCTGCTGGCGGGCGCGCGGCTGGGCGCCCAGCAGGACTTCGAGCCTCGCGAGGAGTTCCAGCCCGACGTGGGCATGGAAGCAGATGTCGACGAGCTCCGGATGGGGCTGGCCGGGATGTTCGGGGACATCGACACCTACAGCTTCGTCTTCGACCCCTACAGCCCCGACGTGGTCGACAGCCAGATCTCCGACGACGTCGCCAGCCTGGTGACCGATCTGGAGTACGGCCTGCGTCACTACCGGCTCGGTGACGTCGACGAGGCGCTGTGGTGGTGGCAGTTCAGCTACGTCAACAACTGGGGAAACCTGGCCGGGGCGGTGCTCAACGCGCTGCTCACCGTGGTCGCCCACGACCGTCTCGACTCCGAGCCGTTCACCGGTGAGGACGAGGACCTGGCTGCCGCAGATGAGATGCTGGAGAAGACGTCAGCACCGGCAACGTAGACTCTCCCGGCGTGGGAATCGTCGTTCAGAAGTACGGTGGCAGTTCGGTCGCGGATGCTGCGGGCATAAAGCGCGTGGCTCAACGGGTGGTCGCAACCAAAGAACAAGGCCACGACGTTGTCGTGGCCGTCTCCGCCATGGGCGATACCACCGATGAGCTGATCGATCTGGCCAACAAGGTCTCGCCCGACGCAACCGCGCATGCGCGTGAGTTCGACATGCTGCTCACCTCCGGCGAGCGGCAGTCGATGGCCCTGCTCGCGATGGCGATCAACGACGTCGCGAACGAGCGCGGGCTGGCGTACGAGGCCCGGTCGTTCACCGGGTCGCAAGCCGGCCTGATCACTGACGCGCAGCACGGGCGCGCCAAGATCCTCAGCATCACCCCGGAGCGGATCCAGGCAGCGATCGACGACGGTGCGATCGCGATCGTGGCCGGCTTCCAGGGCGTCTCCAGGGACACCAAGGACATCACCACGCTGGGCCGGGGCGGCACCGACACCACCGCCGTCGCGTTGGCGGTGGCGCTGAACGCCGACGTCTGCGAGATTTACACCGATGTCGACGGCGTCTTCACCGCCGACCCGCGGATCGTCCCGACGGCACGCAAGCTGAGCGTGGTCGCCTTCGAGGAGATGCTCGAGCTGGCCGCTTCCGGAGCCAAAGTTCTCCACCTGCGGTCCGTCGAGTTCGCCCGGCGTCACAGCCTGCCGATCCACGTACGCTCCTCCTTCTCCACCCTCAACGGCACCGTGGTCAAGGGCAGCATCGACGCGGTCTCGCCCCATGGCGACCCGCAGGCTCTCGAGGATGCCGGCATGGAGGCTCCGATCGTCGCGGCCATCGCCTACGACCGCAGCCAGGCGAAGATCACCGTCGTCGACGCGCCCGACCAGGTCGGCGCCGCCGCGAAGGTCTTCGACATCATCGCCGGGGTCGGGATCAACGTCGACATGGTCGTCCAGGACGCCTCCGCGGCCGGCACCGAGCGCACCGACATCACCTTCACTCTGCCCCGAGACGACGTCGAGCGCGCCGTGAAGGCGCTGGAGCTGGCGCAGGCCGAGGTCGGCTTCGTGCGGGTCAGCACGGAGCCGAGGATGGGCAAGGTCTCGTTGATCGGGGCCGGGCTGCGCACCCAGCCGAAGAAGATCGCCGACTTCTTCTCCGCGATCGCCCAGGCCGGGGTCAACATCCAGATGATCTCCACCTCCGAGGTGCGGGTCTCGGTCGTCGTCGCCGACGACGAGGTCGACCGGGCGGTGCAGGCCGCGGCGGAGAAGTTCAGCGATGTAGACGTCGAGAAGGTCTCCTACGGGGCCGAGACCGGCGCCGACGTCCCGGACATCGTCGGCATCGCCCACGACCGCAGCGAAGCCAAGATCACCCTGGTGGGGGTCATCGACGAGCCGGGCGAGGCGGCCCGCGTCTTCGACACCCTCGCCGAAGCCGGCATCAACATCGACATGATCGTGCAGAACGTGTCGGCCGAGGAGACGCGGCGTACGGACATCTCGTTCACGCTCCCGCGCACGGACGTCAAGCTGGCCCGGGCGGCGCTGAGCGACATCCAGGGCAAGGTCGGCTTCGCCGACCCGATCACCGACGAGCAGATCGGCAAGCTCTCCATCGTCGGGGAGGGAATGCGTACGCATCCGGGGATCACGTCGCGGTTCTTCGCCGCGCTCGCCGCCGAGGGAGTCTTCATCAGGATGGTGTCGACCTCGGAGATCCGCGTCTCGGTGCTCGTCAGCACCGACGACCTCGACCGCGCAGTGCGCGCCACACACAGAGCATTCGGCCTCGACAGCGACGTAGAGGCCATCGTCTACGGAGGGACCGGCCGATGAGCATCAATCTTGGAATCGTGGGAGCCACCGGGCAGGTGGGCGTCGCCGTGCGTCAGATCCTGCTCGAGCGGAACTTCCCGCTCGGCGAGGTTCGGCTCTTCGCCTCGGCGCGCTCGGCCGGCAAGACCATCGAGTTCGGTGACCGCTCGGTCGTCGTCGAGGACGCTGCCACCGCCGACCCGTCGGGCCTCGACATCGCGATCTTCTCCGCCGGCGGCGCCACCTCGAAGGCGCTGGCGCCGAAGTTCGCCGACGCCGGAGTGATCGTCATCGACAACTCCTCTGCCTGGCGCAAGGACCCGTCGATCCCGCTGGTCGTCTCCGAGGTCAACCCGTCTGCCATGGACGGGGTCATCGAGGCCCGCCAGGGCATCATCGCCAACCCCAACTGCACCACGATGGCGGCGATGCCGGCGCTCAAGGCGCTCCATGACGAAGCCGGGCTCGAGCGCCTCATCGTGTCGACCTACCAGGCCGTCTCCGGCTCCGGCGTCGCCGGCGTCGAGGAGCTCGTCAACGGCATCGTGGCGGCCGGCGACAAGGCCCGTGAGCTCGCCTACGACGGGTCCGCCATCGCGTTCCCGGAGCCGGACAAGTACGTCGAGACGATCGCCTACAACGTCCTTCCCTACGCCGGCTCGCTGGTGGAGGACGGTCTGAACGAGACCGACGAGGAGCAGAAGCTCCGCAACGAGTCCCGCAAGATCCTCGCCCTGCCCGACCTGCGGGTCTCGGGGATCTGTGTCCGCGTCCCGGTCGTCACCGGCCACTCGCTCGCGGTCAACGCCGAGTTCTCCTCGCCGCTGACCCCCGAGCGCGCCACCGAGATCCTGGCGAACGCCCCCGGTGTCGAGCTCCGCGACGTACCCACGCCTCTGCACGCCGCCGGCAAAGACCCCTCCTACGTCGGTCGCATCCGTCAGGACGAGGGTGTCCCGGACAACCGTGGCCTCGCCCTGTTCATCTCCAACGACAACCTCCGCAAGGGCGCTGCGCTCAACACCGTCCAGATCGCCGAGCTCGTAGCCGCCAGCCTCTGACGAGACGTCACGTACGTCGGCCGAGATGGCATCACGGTGCCGGCTCGGCCGACGGGAGTGACGCCTCGGCCGACGCGGGTGACGCCTCGGCGTGGGGGTTGTCAGTCGATGTAGGTCGTGGTGACCCAGTAGGACAGGGCGTACGCGGCGGCGGTGAGGGTCACGGCGATGATCACGGCCCAGGCGTTGTCGAAGAGCTCGGTGAGGAAGAGCATCGAGACCACGGCGACTAGCGCTGAGCCGAGGAAGCTGATCGTGAAGGGGGAGCGGGCGCCGGCCAGGCGGAGGAGGTAGCCGCCGACGACGACCGCGAGGACGAAGACGGTGATGAGGACGATCGCGCCCGTGTCGCCGAGCGACGAGGTGCCGCGCGTCCATTGGCTCACGGTGCCGCTGAACCAGATGGCCAGGGTCATGAACGCCCCGACGATGGCGCCGATCATGACCGCCGCCGACATGCCGGTCGGGGTGGCGAGCTTCAGCCGCCGCTGGCTCGGGGCCTTCGGCGCTTTCGGGTCCTTGGTCGCCTTGGGCGCTGGAGGGGTCTTGGCCTTCGTTTCCCGCACCGGCTTCGGAGGCTTCTGAGACTTTGAAGCCTTCTGCTTCTGCGCGGACTTCTCGACAGCCTCCTTCGCCGACGGCTCGGGCGCGACGACGGTCGGCGCCGTCTTCTCCAGCACCTGGGTCTTCTCCGCAGAACTCTGCTGAGCCGAAGACTTCTCGGGTTTGGCGGCGGTCGGCTTCGTCCCCCCACGCTTCTTCCTGAAGCCGAACGACGGCGCGGCGAGCTTGTCGGCGGGGTCGTTGGTCATGAGGGGCAGTTTCGCATGCCGTACGCCACAATTGAACCCAGGAGGATCGAACTCAGACGCGGGTCAGGCGGATGACCGGGATCTCGCGGTCGGTCTTCTCCTCATAGCTCCCGAAGTTGGCGGCCGAGTCGACGATCTCCGCCCAGGCTCGTGCGCGCTCCTCGCCGTGGAGCTGTTCGGCGACCACGGGGATCGTCTCACCGCCGAGCTGGATGGTGACGCGGTCCGGGTGGGCGGCGAGGTTGTAATACCACGCCGGGTTCTTCACCGCGCCGCCTGCCGAGGCGACCACCAGCCAGGTGCCGTCGTCGCCGGGGAACCAGGCGAGCGGCGACGAGCGGGGCTCGCCGCTCTTCTTGCCGATCGTGGTGAGCACGAGCAGCCGCATCCCGGCGGTGGTGCCGGTGCTCTTGCGGGCCCGGAGCATCATCAGCCTGTTACCCAGCTTCAGGAGGGGGTTGGCGGTGGGCTGCCTGGCGCCGCGGGTGCCGTTGCGAGTGTCGAAGCTCATGTGGTCGACACTACTCGGCCAAAAACAGGTTCAGGCTCGAAGATCTGATGATCTCCGAGCCTGAACTCGCTGTCGGGTTGACAGTGTCCAGTCTCAGGACATCGGAATGGGGTGTCTCGAGACATCGGCATAGCGTGTCGCGCGACATCGGCATGGGCGAGATGGCCAAGGCTCAGCCATGTCGAAGCGTCGTCTGGTCATCACCGCAGTGCTCGCCGGTGCCACGCAGTCCGAAGT